>JAKAUH010000842.1 GCA_021818605.1 Planctomycetota bacterium | reverse complement strand
CGGAGCCAACCGCCGATCGAGCCGGACCGCCGCCATCCCGATCAATCGCTCGTAATGCCGGATCAACAGCGCCTGGCGGGCGCGGTCCTCGCCGCGAGTGGCACGCTCCACCAACTCGGCAGTGTCCGGCTCGTGCTGGCTGTTGGTCATCGCGCGGTGTCTCCTGGATGCTTGCCTTCCCAAACCGGCGCGAACGGAGACAGCCCCTGCCAATCCGTCGACGGCCGGTCGCGACGTTCGCCCGGTCCCGGGTGGAGCGGATCGGACGGCGTCGGCCCGGGTCACTTCTTCCTGTCGCCGGCCCGGTCGACCCGGCCTTCCAGCATCTTGCGGGACCGTGTCAGCTCCTCGGCCAGCGTGTCCTCGCTCGGCAAGGTCATCCGGTACTCGGCCGCGAGGATCTTGTTCGACAATCCGTCGAGCGCGTACCTGGCCACACCCGACCGCTGCTCGGCGCAGAGGATCAGGCCAACCGGGGGATTCTCGTCCGCGTGCGTCCAGTGCTCGCGGGCATAGTTCAGATACAGGTGCATCTGCCCCACGTCGCCGGGCGTGAGCTTGTTCAACTTCAAATCCACGAGGATCAGGCAGCGCAGGCGGCGGTGGAAGAAGACCAGGTCGATCCGGTACCACTCGTCATCGATCCGCAGACGGCGCTGGCGGCCGACGAAGGTGAAGTCGTTGCCGAGCTCCAGCAGGAAGGTCTCGAGGCGGCGGATCAGCGCCTCCTCGATGTCGGTCTCCGAATACTCGTCCTTCAGGTCGAGGAACTCCAGGACGAGCGGATCCTTGATCTCTTCCTCGGGGGTGAGCGCATCGCCGGGAGTGGCCTTCTCCCCCTTCCTGAGCATGGCGGCCTTGTTCCGGGAGAGGAGGGTCCGCTCGTAGAACCGGGTGTCGATCTGCCGATCGAGCTGCCGCACGGTCCACCCGCACCGCAGGGCCTCGGCTTCGTAGAAGGTGCGCGCCTCGGGCTTGTTGACCGAGAGCAGGCTGACGTAGTGGGACCAGGAGAGGGGGAAGCTCTTGCCGATCTCTCCGAGCATCACCTCGGTCGAAGGCGATTCGCTAGATCGCGAGGACCGCCCGGATTTTGCAGACGCTGTCTGCAAAATTCGCGAGTAAGATGCGTAAAGTTTTCGCATTTGATAGAGATTGCGATGTCCGAATCCTCGTCCGAATCGGCGGGTCATGTCCTCGGCCAGACGCGTCAGGAGTCGCTCGCCATAATCGGCCCTCTGCTGTCCCCGCTGCTCCTCCTCGACGATCCGCCGCCCGACGGCCCAGTAGGTCGCCGTCATGATCGAGTTGACGGAGCGGGCCGCCGCGCGCCGGGCCGAGTCGACGAGATCGGAGACGTCGGCCAGAACGGCCTCATAGGCATCGTCAGTGATTTCGGCCGGGACCAGTTCGGTCGGCGCGCGGTTCTTGCTCATGGTTCTCCTCTAGCAGGTGGCGAGTCTAGTGAAAGCTCTCAACCTCGATAAGTCCCGATAAGTCCGGCAAATCTCAGGTTCTGGGCCTCCGCGGGGCCGGATCGGCCCAGCGATCAGGACCGCGGATCCGGTCGAGTCGGGTCAATCCTTCGCCGGCGCCGCCACGCCGAACTCGCTCGTGACCGGATCCGCCGGGCCGTCGGGGGTCTTCAGGTCGTCGAAACGGACCTCCAGGCGATAGCGGCCGGGGCGATCGACGGGGAAGATCGTGCGCAGGTCGACCTGGAACGCGAGGACATCGTCGCCCGGCGCGAGCGTCCGGGTCGCCGGTCCCTTCGAGTGCCGTCGGATCGGCCGCGGGGCGATCTCCTCGGGTGGGAACGGCTTCTCCTGACCGCTGCCGCCGCCCGGAAGCGCCGCGAACCAGCCGCGAAGGTCGGGCCTGTCGGAGAGCCGCGTGAGCCGCAGGTCGATTCCCTCGCGAAGGATCATCGCGCCGACGTCGACGCGGACAAGCTCGGCCGGCGCGGTCGTCTCGACGCCGCGATGGTTCCGGAACCGGACCTCGACCGGGATCGGGCCGGTCGCCGCGGCCTCGGCGTCCTTGACGATGATCCGCGCGTCCAGGTCGGCTGAGACCTTGCGCCAGCCGCGCTGCCAGCCGGCGGGGAATTCGACCTCCTCGGCGGGCACTCGCGCCAGGGTGTGACGGCCGACGAATCCGTAATAGCGACGCCAACCGCCTCCCTCGCGGACCTCCTCGGTCTGCCAGACTCGGCCGGTCTGCATGGGCTCGATGGTGGCACGATTCTTCCCCTTGTTGTCGAACACACGCGCGCCGGAGGGGTCGTCGGGGAAGACCTCGAGCTTCGTCCACCGGCCCGCGATCGGGAACGACGGGAGGGCGATGCGCCGGACCTCGGCACCCTCGCCTTCGAGGGAGAAGACGGCCCGTCCGTCGGCCACTTCTTTGGCCGTCGCCGGATGGTCGAGCGGGTCGAACGCGAGGATGGCCTTCTCGTGATTCGGGATGCCCGGTTCGGCGGCACGGATCGCTCGCGACGCCGCGTTCTCGCGGAATCGCTCGCCATAATGCTTCAGGAACGCCACGGTGGCCGCGATGGCCTCGTCGCGCTTTGCGATCGGCCAGTGCTTCTGGAACCTCGGCATGCCCTCGAGCGGTTCGAGCTTCTCGCAGGCGAGGTCCGCCATGCGCAGCGGCATCGCTCCCGGGCCGGGCTCGCTGGGGTTCTGGCTGAATCCGCTCGAGGTGCTCCTGGCACTGATGATGGTCCGATTCTGACCCTGGATGATGATGATCCGACCCTGCGCGTCGACCTCGACGGTGCCGACCTCGGTCCGGTCGTCCAGGGCGCGCAGGACCAGCGTGCGGAATGCCTTCAGGCCGAGCAACGGCGAGGCGAACAGCTCCAACTGGTGCCCCTGCCGGACCCGGGTCCCGCCGCGCCAGACCGGGGGATTCCAGGGCGATCGCGGGTCCTCGAACAGGGCATTGGCCGCGCCGACGATCGCCGGATCATCAGGGTGGCGCCACATCGGGCCGAACAGGCCGATCGGGAAGAAATCGAAGTGGTCCGGCGTGAGGGTGCGGATCCAGCTCGCGTAATCGCGGAGCGCCCCGGGGTCGCCGCTTCGGGCGCGGAGATCGGTCAGATCGGCGATGCTCTGCTCCAGGCCATGGATCCTCTGACCGGCCTTCTGCCCCTCTCGGACGGCCTGCGCGCAGCGATCGACGCGGGCCTTCAGGACCGGCACGGCCGCCTTGATGTCCCACTCGGCGAGCATCGAGGCCATCTGGTTGGCCAGCGTCACCCGGTACTGATCGCGGCCGTTTTGTCCGGCGATCGGCTCGCCCGGGTCGAGCTCCTTCGCCCGCATCGCCATCAGATCGGCGACGCTCGGGTCCTTCTTCGCGCGGAGCACCTCGCCGCGCAGTTTCGGTCGGGCGCCCGGGGCGAGCGGGGTCGTGACCGTCTCGGTGAACGCCGTGCTGCCGGGAATGATTCGGACATTCTCATGCTGGACGATGTTCCCAGCGGCCTGGAGCCACTCGCCGGGCGAGGCGACGTCGTCGGCGAGGGTGCGATACCAGCGCTCGGCGAGGGGGACGCCGCGATTCTTTTCCCAGTATTCGCGGATGCTGTCGGCGACGGCCTTGCGCCCTTCCAGGCCTCGCCCCGTCAGGTTGCCTCCGGTCGTATTCTCGCGGAAGAACGAGGTCTTCAGGATCCCGGAGAGCGCCGTGTAGGCGGCCTCGTGCGCCCCCATGACGGTGCGCCATCGGGCGAAGTCGCGCCAGAAATGGACCGAGCGCGTCAACCGGGTATCGCGCTCGAGGTCGTCGATCAGCGGCTCGACGGCGTCATCCCCCTCCTGGATCAGGGCCTGGATGATCGGCGACTCGCCCAGGCTGACGCCCCCCGGCTGGCCGAATTGACGGGCGTAGATCTCATCGAGGTTGGCGATCAGGGCGGCGATCCGCGCCTTCTTATCGGTCCCGGCGGCAGGGATCGGCGGGCGTTTTGGCTCGCGCGCCCGGCGCTCGTGGTCGGCCAGGAACTCGGGGAGCTGGCCGAGGAAGTCGATATACCGCCTCGCCGCGTCGCCGCGGTTGCCGGGCGATTGGGGCCGCGGGAAACCCATGGCCTGGGCCTTCGCCTCGACGGCCTTCTGGAACGTATTGAGGAACCGCGCGTCGGCCAGGGCGACGGCGTCGTCGCCGCGCATGTGGGCGCAGATGGCGCGGTCGAAATGGTGCCAGGCGAGGTCGGTCGCCATCGTCAGGTACGAGACGCCGTAGTTCGTCAGGTCGAGCTTGACCTTCGCCTTGCCGGCCTCGTCGCGGGGGCGTCCCGTCGCCGCGGCCCAGATCCTCTCGGCGAGGTCAGCGCGGCCGAGCCGCAGCAGCAGGGCGACCTTGATCGGGTGCAAACTCTCCAGCGAGACCGGGAACGCCTCGTGGTTGGTCCCGAAGCCGCCGAAGGCCGAGGTCTCGCCGCGCCCCGATCGCTGCGCGCCGGTCGACAGGCGGGCGCGGGCCGCGTCCTCGAGCGTCTTCACGTCGGCCGCGAGGTCGGCCGGGTCGCCGACGGAGACAGTCGGATAGACCAGTCCGCTCCACGCCACCGCGAACCGCGTTTTGTCGCCCGGCGCACCGGGCAGGACCCAGCCGTGCGTCTCGACGATCGAGCCGGCGTCCGACCAGACGCCGCCCACGGAGATCTCGATCGCGCGATAATCACCGCCGCGCGGGTCGGCCAGCCCCTGTTCGAACAGCGTGGTCGACGCCCGGACCAGGAACCCGGGCAGCGATGTCTCGGGGGCAGTCCACGGCCGGCCCTGCTGGGGTGGATCCGGGATCGTCGCGCCCTCGAACCGAGGCGCGGACCGGTGTGCCTTTTGCCCCGGCTCCTGGGCCCGGTCGTTGATCGCCATGACCAGCGGCACGAGCACCAGGCCAAGCGTCGCGGTGCGTGGCATCCTTCGTGTCCCGATTCTCATGGCGATCTCCAGGATGGCAACACGGGGGGATGGAATCCCTCGTCGAGCGCGGCGGGCCAGAGGTCGAACGAGCCGGGGACCCGGAGCGCCTCGCGGCGCGCGAGGGCGTGGGGAAGCGCCAGCGCGCGGGCGACCGCGATCCGGGCCATCTCCTTTGTGCGAGGCGTGATGGCCAGAGGCCCGCCGGGCTGTGGCTCTCGCGACGGCTCGGGGTCCTCGGCCATGGCGTCGACCATCGCCACGGCCGCGCGCGGGTCGAACGCCGACGCGGCCCGGAGGATCGCGGCGGTGTGTTCGCTCAGGAACGCGTGATCGTCGACCAGGGCCGGTGCGTTCTCGGCGACCGGGGCGAAGATCGTCTCCGCCGCCTCGCGGTCATAACGGGCGGCCAGGGCCGCGAGCTGGGCGAGGAGTAGCGACGAACTCCGGTTGCCCACGATCGCACTGCGAGGCGCCCGCGCGGCGATCGCCCGCCAGAGGTATTCCGACGACCGAGCCGGGTCGATCCGGACGGCCAGCGGCAGCAACCGGGCCATCGACACCGAGGCCACCACCATCTGCCCGTTAAGCGGCTCGAGCCGGTCGTACGCCTCGGCCAGCAGTTTCCTCGCGGCAGCCGGGTCGTCCGCCGCCTTGCTCCTCGCCGCCGCCGCGACCGCCAGCGCCGCGACGCCCGGCGCGCCGTCGCGAGTGAGGGCGAGTGCGCTCGGCAGGTCGCGCCCGGCCATCCCGGCGCAGAGATCAGGCAGCGCCGCGAGCCGGCTGCGGCGATCCTTGAGGCGGGCGTAGATCCGCTGGGCGCCGGCCGGGTCGTTCGCGCCGGCCCGGCGGGCGAGGCCCACCCAGTTCGCCTCGGTCCCGCCCGGCTCCAGCAGCGCCTCGGCCGCCGGCAGGTCGACTCGGGCGATCGCCCTGGCCAGTTCGGCGCGAGCATCGCGGCCGGTGAGAGCATCGCGGCTGTCGCCGGAATCCAGGTTTCGGAATGCCGCGCGGGCCTCGTCGAGCTCGCGCCGGGCCTTCTCCGGCTGGCCCGACTCGAACCGGAGGTCGGCGGCCCTCGCCATCAGTCCGACCCGCAGCGCCGGCTCGTCGACCTCGCGGGCGCGGGCCAGGGCGCGGGTCAGCATGTCGTCGCGGAGATCGGCCGGCGCGTCGGGGGCCCGTTCCGCCAGGCCGAGCAGCCCCTCCACAGCTAACTCCGGCGGCCGGATCGCGTCGAGGGCCGCGACCGCCGCGCGCGGATCGTCCGCGTGGAGCCCCAGGGCAAGGTCCACGATGATCGTCTGGTCGGCGGCCAGGATCTGATCCTCGATCATCGCGACGATCCGGGCCGTGTCAACGAGGGCCAGGTTCGCGGCCTTCGCATAGGGCCCCGGCATCTCGCGAACACCGGGCTGGAAGCCCTTCCACACCGGCGCGATCACCGCGCGGGCCATCGCCCGCTCCTCGGCCCGCGACACGGGCGGCGGGGCGGGCTTCAACGGGCCCGGTGCGGGGCCATCGACCTTCGTCACGACGATCCTGACCGGCCCGGCGCCTGCCCCGATCCGACGGCCCGTGAAGCGATATCCATCCTTCCTGACAAGGACAAATGCCGGCGCGTCGAACACCTCGGGGACCGCGAACCGGCCGTCGGGCCCGGTCGTGTCGCTCGTCCGCCTCGGCCCGTCGCCCGACTGGAAGACCTCGGCCCCGGCCACCGGCCGGCCGTCGGCGTCGACCACCCGGCCGTCGACCGTCCGCAGCCGAAGCGCCCGGCGCAGGACCAGGTCGGGCAACTCGACCCCGCTCGTCCAGGCTGAGAGGCCCGGCTCCATCCCCGGGGCGTTGACGCGGGCCCGGTACTGATCGGAGCGCGGCACGCCGTCCGCGGTTTGGAACCGGCCGTCGGCGCCGGTGAAGGTCGGCTCGCCCTTGCCGTAGCCGTAGATGTACTGTCCCCCTGGCTTCCGGTACTCGATCGCCACCTGCACCCCGGCCATCGGCCTCCGATCCGGCCCGAGCACCCGCCCGCGCACGGAGACGGTCGGCCGCCTGATCAGCCGGAGCGTCACCGGCCGGTCCTGGTTTCCCTGGGCATCGAGCCGGACAGTCACCGGCGCCGACTCGGCCCGGTCCGACATCCGCGCCTTGACCTCCACGGTCGAGTCGGGAGCCATCCGGCCGAGCACGAAGGACCCGCGAGCGTCCGTCTCGGCCTGGCCCGGGATATACCCCTTTTCGAACGGCCGCGCGACGCCCGAGCCGGACACCCCGGCGCCCGCGACGGGCTTGCCCGCCTCGTCGACCACCGTCCCCCGGATCGCGACCGCCGGCCAGACCTCCAGCGGGGCGATCGTTTGCGCCTCCGCGCCGTCGGCGATGTCGTGATCGGCCCAGTGGGCGTCGGGCGCGTGGTAGTAGCGGTCGGGCAGCGCAAACCAGGTCAGGCTCACGCGCAGCTTGCAGGGGAGAAAACAACGCGAGAACCGGCCCTCGGCGTCGGTGATCACATCGTCACTTCTGCGATACGGCGAGAGGACGTGGAGGTTGACCTTCACCCCGGCCGCCGGCCGGCCGCTGTGCTCGCGCACCGAGCCCTCGACCTTCACCCCATTCTTGACCGGGATCTTGACCTCGACGTCATCGCCGCCGCGAAGCGTCACCCGCGCCGGCGTGCCGGGCAACACCAGGAACGGCGAGCCCTCGGGCGGCTCGATGCGAAGCTCGACTCGCCCCGCGGCGAGCGGGTCGAGCGCGATCTTGCCGGCGGCGTCGCTCTGGCCGCGCGCGGCATTCGTGAAGTGCAAGAACTCGTCCGCATCGACCGGATGCGACAGGGCGACGACCGTCCAGCCGGCCAGGGCCTTCGGGTCGTCCGACACGACCCGCATCGACACGCGGCCGAGCGGCAGGAGCTGCACCCGTTTCTCCGCCTGGTCCAGCGCGACCTGATGTCGCTGCATGCCGAACCCCTCGGCCTGGACGTCGAATTGGCCGATCTGCCCCGGCTCGACCCCCTCGATCGTCGCGAGCCCGCGATCGTCGGTCGTGGTCTTTAGCCTGGCCCGCAGCCCGGCGGGCCAGGCGAGCGACGTGGGGTGCACGGCCGCCCCCGCCACGGGCTTGCCGTCGACGCGACGGACCCGGATGAGCGTCCGCGCCGGCGCCCCGAGCGCCAGGCGAACCGGCCCCCAATCGCCCTTCGCGACGTTGGAGCGCCAGGCGCTGGCGACCGTCATCCCCGGCGCGTGGGCCCAGAGGGTCATGGGCCGGGATCGCTTGCCATCGGCCGGAGCGGGGACCTCGATCGCGATCGCGAACCGCCCGTCGGCGTCCGTCTCGACCTGCGCCACCTCGACGACGTCGGCATCGTATCGCGCGTATGTCGTGAGCCAGACCGTCGCGCCCTTGACCGGCTTTCCTTCCGGGTCGACCACCGTGCCCGACGCCGAAAACGACGGCGGAAAGGAAGCCGCGGTCAGCACCATCCAGGCCCAGAGAGCGAGAGATGACATCGACGGTGTCCTCCAATCCGCGGGAGCTGACATGCCGGGCGACACCCTGGCAAGGGATGACCCGCACTCATGCTAGAGCGCCTTCCGGTTGGATGGCTTACGAGCAAGAGGAGCCGACCGACCGGCCCGGCCCGCCGATCCGGAATCGGCCCGCTGTCCCGGACCGGTCCCGTGTCGGAGGGGGCTCTGTCCCCCGCCCCCGCGGGCCCGCATCGGATCGGATCGGATCGGATCGGTCGGGGGCACGGTGCCCGATCTGTGAGCCACGCAAACGTTCGGCGCTCTAACGAGGCCGAACGATGCTCGAAAGGATGCAGAAGACGAAGACGTTTCACGCAGAGTCGCAGGGAGAGCCGAGTCGCCGAGAAGACGATCGTGGAGTTCCACGCAGAGGCGTGGCGGGAGAAGAGAGGTTCGTCGCCGCGGTCGACGGTCACTCGCTGGACTGGAAGAATCGACCGGATCTCGGCGGATGATCCGATTCTCGAAATCTCTGTTCCCTCCGTGTTTCGGCGCCAGATTCGGACTTCAATCCATCAGTTTTCTCTGCGCCTCTGCCGCCTCTGCGTCTCTGCGTGAAATCCGGGTTTTCTTGAGACTGTAGCCAGGATGCCGGTATCCTGGCTGCAGTCTCCCTTTTTGCGAGGTGTTTGAGAGGTACGATTTCCACCGCGCGGCATGTCGGTATGATCGGCGCGGGTTGATGGAATCGGCACGACCGCGCGACCGGGCTGGGATTGATCCTTTCGGCGCGGGGGGCTATCACGGGTAAAGCGAGGTCTCCTCCCCGGCGCGCCGGAAAGGGAGGAACGGATCAGGGCAGGGCAGGTCAGGGCATGTCTGGGCAGGGCAGGTCAGGGTAGGGCGGGTCAGGTCAGGGCAGGGAAGCAACGGCGAGATCCAGGAGGTGGCCTGTGGGCAGGGACGCGATCGCGGGGCGGTTGAAGCGGCTGGCGATGGAGCCGCCGATCCGGCTACTGGTGCGCTCGGTCCTGAAGCGGCTGCCGGCACAGGCCTCGACGCGGGCTCTGTGGGACATCTCGGACCGGCCGGGGTACTTGCTCGGGCTTCTGCATGCGGCGCGGCGGGCGGCGCGCGATGGCATTGGCGCGATCGCCGCGATCGAGTTTGGCGTTGCGGGAGGGCACTTTCTGGTTGCGCTGGAGCGCGAGGCCCAGGCGGTTGAGCGCGAGCTTGGGGTAGCGATCCACGTTTATGGGTTTGACAACGGCGCGGCGGGATTGCCGGCGTTCATCGGCGACCACCGGGATCACCCCGACAAGTGGCGGCCGGGCGACTTTCCGATGGATGAAGACCTGCTGCGCAGCCGGCTCGGTCCGCGGACGACACTGGTGATCGGCGATGTCGCCGAGACCGTCGCCCGGTTTTTCGACGACGCCGAGGTGCCGCCGGTCGGGTTCATCGCGTTCGACCTGGATCTGTACTCGTCGACCCGCCAGGCCCTGCGGATCCTCGCCTTGCCGGGGCGGCGGACGCTCGACCACGTGCCGCTGTACTTCGACGACGTCGAGCACTCGATCAGCCACCGATTCGCCGGAGAGCTGCTGGCGATCGACGAGTTCAACGAGTTTTATGATGACATGAAGATTGATCGCTGGCGCGGGGTCGCGGGGGACCGGCCGTTCCCGGAGGCATCCTACCTGCGGAAGATGTACATGGCACACGACCTGCGCGCGATCGCGGCGCGGGCCCTTGATCGCGGGCCGCTCGAGCGTCGCCTGGTGTCCGCGCCGGCGGGGGGAGCGGTCCAAAGTGGTCGGTAAAGCCGGGCCGGCGCCTTCGGTTTTGGTTTTTCGATTTTTCGATTTTCGATTCTCGATTTTCGGTTGTTCAGGCTTCGGGGGCGGAGTGGGCGACCCGGTGTTCGCGCGCCGCCACTCACGACTCGAGCGCCAAACGTCTGCGCGACCCGCAGACCGGGCATCGTTTCCTCGACCGGCTCGAACCGATCCCGGTCGGCGGACCCGGCGATGGACATCGACATCGCCGGTTCGCTCGCGGGTCCGGGCCGGTCGGCCAG
>JAKAUH010000860.1 GCA_021818605.1 Planctomycetota bacterium | reverse complement strand
TTTCAGGACACTCCTCGCCGAACACCACCAGTGTACAGACAGCCAATCAGCAGCATATCCCGGGAAATCCGTGCCCAGACCCGGGCCGCAGGGCCTCTTGTCTGGCCGTTGGTTGAACGCCGGTCGTTGAGACGAAAAAACCGCAGATAACCATTTGGCACACAACGGTTTACGCCAACACCGTGGTGGTGTTCGGCGAGGAGTGTCGTTTTCAGTTTCAGTTTTCAGTTTTCGGAACCCGCTTTTGGGTATTCGATCCTCGATACCTGGTCGGAAGAGTCGGCCGCGGTGACACTGGGCACTGAAAGCCGAGAGCTGGAGCCAAGCGACAATGAGTGACCTCCGAATTCTCCGCGATCGCCAGGAGCACGGGCGAAGGTCGCTCGACACCGTCGAGGGCGGCGTCGAGGCGAGAGGCTCGTCGGCGATGCTGGCCCAGACGACGACCGTAAAGACGTATCCGACGACGGCGGGGTCCTTCTACGCGGTCGTCCCGTGCGACATCGACGGTTCGGAGACCGAGGGCGCCTCGGTCAGCTTCGTGCCGCGCTCCGGGGCGGTCGCGTATGCGTTGAACCTCGGCACTCAGATACCACCGAGTGGCACGACGGTTGTCTGCCACGGCGTGGGTGGCCGGTGGTGCTTCCGCTACGGCTGACGAGTCGGGTCGTTCGAGAAGGCCCCGCGGGTCTGGGCCAGCTTCGCGGTCAGGGTTTGGGGTCAACGAGCCGATGAGACAGGAACGGGGACCGATCCGGGTGCTGCGGGACCGCCAGGCGGCCTTCTTCGATGAGGCCGACCGCGCGGACCGCCGGGTGCCGGTCGTGTCGGCGCGCCGGCTCGTCTCGATTTACAACGGTGGCGCGATGCCCAGCCAGCCGAACCGGGTCTTCCTGTCGCATCCCGTCGAGCTCGACGGCTCGGAGGGTGAGGGCTCGTCCGGCTCGACGAACGTGAACACCTCCGCGACGATTCCGGTCGTGGTGCTCGACGGTGTGCCGCAGGTCGGCGACCTGCTCGTCGCCACAGCGGTCGGCGGCCGATGGGTGACGGAGCGTTCCGTGGAGAACGGCACGTTCATCTGCGTCACCGCGTGCTATCCCGCAGTCCCGGTTTACGGGTCCACCATCACCGTCCTCAGCGGCACGACCACCGTCGCCTCGGGGACCACGGGCCCGACCGGCTGCGTCAAGTTTTCTCTGTCGGGTACCTACGTCGTTCAGGTTCAGGTTGGCGGTACGATTGTCTACAGCGCCAGCCGGTATCTTCCCCCGGGTGGCACGATCACCATCGCCGTCTCGGGTACCAGCGGCCTTGTCTGCTGCGGCGGTGTCGCCATTCCGGAGCACCTCACGCTGACGGATGCCGTCGGGTCGCTCCCGTTCGTCTACTACCCGAATTACTACTATCCCATCTGGTACGGCGGCCACGCGGTCACGCTGCTGTCTTGCTCGGTGACGACGCCGAACAACGTCTGCGTCGCCGCGGCTCCGAGCCAGGGCCCGGTGCGTGTCTGCTACCAGATGACCTGCATCGCCGGATCCCAGCCCGCGTTCTCGATCCAGCGCTCCTGGAGCTGGGTCTACCAGCAGGGTACGCTCGACGCGATCTGGTACCAGGACTCGACGGGATTCCTCCCCGGCCAGCCGTGCGCCACGTCGCCCCCGGCCGCGTGTGGCAGCCCCCACACGGACACATCGAGCTTCAGCGCCAATCCGTCGTCCACGAGTCCGTTCACGCTCTCGGGTACTCCAGCGCCCACCGCTGGCACTGCGACCAGCGATCCCGTCGGCGGCTCGATCGTCATCAGCGCCTGACTCATCGCAGCCAATGCGTGCCCGACCCTGTCGCTGAGGCTTCCTGACATCCCGAAACCCATGGCTCTCGACCCCGACCGACCCCCAACGTCCGACCTCGGCCAGCACGCTTGCGCCGCTTGCCCTTGCCCGGAGACCTGCTTGCGCTGGCCGGTCTTCTGTGCCTGGGCTGCCGAGGAGCCGCCCGACGAGACCCGGATTCGCCACATCCGCACGCGGTCCGCCATGAGCCTGGCTCCGGGCTCGACAACGCCTCCGCCAGGTTCCATAACCCCCCCTGCCCGGCCTGAAGTCATCCAGTCCCTGGCCCTGCTGCAAGCCATGAGAGCCTGTCCGTTTCGCGCCGCCGCTCCCGGCTGCGGATGCTCGCCCGCCCGCTGCGCCCTGCGACACGGGGCTCCTGTCTCTCACCTCGACTGCTTCGATTGCATTAAGCGTTTTGAAGATTACTAGCACGCATGGGTTTTTGGCCGCGTTCGGCCTTCGAAAAGGGGCCTCGGCCGACTTTTTTCCGGAAAGATGTCACATAAGCGAAAATTTGCGCAAAAGCCGGCCTCGTTTTGTTGATTATTTAGGTGTAGGGCACTGGGGAGTGAGTGGGACGAAAAAAAAAGAGGTTCGGAGCACGAACTCCCCGGTCCAGTCAGTTGTGCCAGATGAGCATCAGTTGAGACATTTAGTTGGAGGGCAGAGTCATGCGTAGGCAGATGGCGTTCGACCACACGGGCTCGCTGGAGATGCTGGACCTGCGGCTGAGCCTGAGCACGGCCGGGGTGCCGGTCAGTCAGATCACGCCGACCGCCGGGTTCGTCTGCTTCGTTGACGATCCGATCCCGAATCCCGAGCCGTCGCCGGGCACGTTGCCGACAGATCCGACCACGACGCCGACGGCGCCGACGTCGGGTCCGGCGGGTCCCGGCACCTCCTGAAAGCGAGCGGGAGTCGGCCGTCTCGCGAGGTCCGTGGCCGTCGAATTGGTGAGGTGGGAAAGCTCTCCATTTCGCCGAGGGACCACGCTCACGAGCGGCGATAGACACCGCCGCGTCTCCGGGGCTGATGCTGGCTCCGGGAGCCGTCCAGGGGATGGGACATCGTCCGGCCCGATCGGGCCGCCGTCCCTCCGCCGAGTCGTATGAACCGCGGCCTGGCCGATCGGGGCGCTGCGCCTGCGCGGCGCGCTGATCGGACCCGGATCTCGCGGCGTGATCCCTCGCGGACCGGGCGGCTTGCTCCGGTCCGCGAGCCGGCGGGCCTCCGCGCCTGCGATCGTCTCGTGCCGCCGCACCGATCTTCCGTTCTCTCCTTGATTTGAATCGAGCGTCATCATGCCGACCTATCTGATCCGACATCGCTGGACGCGACGCGAGCTCGCCGTTATCGAGGCTCCGACGACCGCCCGGGCCCTGGAGTGGGCCGTTCGCTGTGGGATGAGCCTGATCGACGCCGATCTTGCTGGCACCTCGCTGCGTGGCGCCTTCCTGGCCGCGGCCGACCTCCGCGCCGCCGGGCTCGCCGGCGCCGACCTGGCCGGTTGCTATCTCCGACGGGCCGATCTCCGCGGCGCCGACCTTCGCGGTGCCCGTCTGGCCCATGCCTTCCTCGGCGCGGCTGATCTTCGCCGCGCTGATCTCCGCGAGGCCGACCTCTCCCGCACCGACCTCCGCGGCGTCAACCTCGTCGGCGCCGATCTTCGCGGCGTGATCCTCACCGGCGCCCGGCTCTCCGATGCCCTGTGCGACTGGCGATGGAGCGCACTGCCCGCCGAGCTACTCCGCCAGTGCCCCGATCCGTCCACCGACGGTCATCGGCTCGTCATCGACCTCGCCTTCCACGACGATCCCGCGCCCTGGAGCTGGATGCGGCTGATCTCCGGCCGGGGCCCGGTGACCGAGTGGGCCCTCGGTGTCCTGGCCGCCTCGGTCCGCGACGGCGATAACGCCCCCGAGCTCCTGCAATGCCTGACCGCCGACGCCGCCGGTCTTTCTCTTCTGGCGGATCCCGGCCCCGCGCCGCGGATGCTCTGGACCCGCAGGTCCTGATCGCACCGACCCGACTTCACCGACCGATCACCGCGTTCGCACCGCGCGCCTTCATGTTCAGGCCATGCACCGGAGCCCGACCACCATGACGACCACGACCACCAATACGCCGCAACCCGCGATGCCTTCGCGGCTCGGCGACTCGTCAGCCGCCGGTGTCCAGGGTTCGCCTGTGTCGCCTTCCAATGAGTCGGCCTCGCCCGCGCCGCCGCCGCGCCGCCGCCGCCGGCCGACCGATGGCTCCTCGGCCAGGGCGCTGGCCATGCTGACGCGACGGCCCGTCTTCGAGGCTGCTCTGCCCCAACTCCACGTGGGCGGCCGGGTGACGGATGGTTCGGTCCTGGTGGACGACCGCGCCGCCGAGCGTCGCCTCCGCGTCTACACCCCCACGCTCAACTCCCAGTTCCGCGCAGGCTATCGCGCCGGGCTCTGGTACGTACGGACACCCGGAGACGCCGAGCCCTCGCCCAGGAGTGCCGGCTATCCCACGCGAGCGGCCGCTCTCGACAGCCTCCGCGCCGTCCCGCGCGATCGGACGAGCCCGCGCGAACGGACGAGCCCGTCCGCTCGCGGCCCTCACTGCCGCGTCATCTGGTCCTGACGCACTACCCATCGTCGCGCCACACCGCGTCGCGCCGCACCGCGCCGCGCCGCGCCGCCTCACTCCACACCGTGCCTCACCTGACTGTCCGGTGTGTCGTGTCTCGCCCCGGTCCACCCGCGTCGCAGCAAGGAGATTCGATCATGTCCGCAAGCGCCGTCACGCAATCCCGGAACTCTCCCGGACGGACCGCCGAGTTCGACGCCGGCGCCGACAAATGGGAACCCACGCTCTCGGTCGAGGAGGAGCGCGAGCTGGCTACCCGGATCAAGCTCGGTGATCAGGACGCCCGTCGCCGCCTCATCCTGGCCAATCTCCGCCTGGTTACACTGCTCGCCAGGCGCTATCCTTCCAGGAGGCTTTCGTCCGACGATCTGATCCAGGAAGGCACTCTCGGACTCATCCGCGCTAGCCAGGACTTCGACCCCTTGGTCCACGGTTGTCGGTTTTTTTCTTATGCCGAGATCTGGATCAAGGCCTACATGCACCGGACCGTCGTCGCCAACGGCTCAATGATCCGGATTCCGATGCACGTTCACCAGCGCGTCGAGCGAGCCCGGCGAGGCGCCGCCTCGGCCGGCGAGCCCGAGCCGGTCCTTCCCGGCCGTCCCGGACACAGGGCCCGGCCCGACCCCGTCATCAATCAGGACGGTGAAGACATTCCGCTGGACGAACTGGTCGATCGGACGCCCCCGCCGGACGAGGTCGCGGCCGGCCACGAGCAGCGGCTCTTGCTGGAAGCCGCCCTGCGCCGGCTTAGCCCGGTCGAGGCGTGGGTCCTCCGCGAACGCTTTGGCCTGGGACGGCTCGCCCCCGAGCACTGGATCCTGACCCTCCGCCGTTCGGACGCAGGCCGCTCGGCCGGGCCCGTTGATGGAGATGCCCCGGGCAATAACGGCACTGGCTCGCGTCGGTCTTACTTCCACCGAAGCTATACCGAGATCGAGCGCGAGAGCGGGCTCAGCCGTCGCCGAGTCCGCCAGGTCGAGGAGGCCGCGCTCGAAAAACTGCGACACGTTCTCGGCTTCTGACCTGGCCGATCCGTCCCAGTCCGTAACCTTTGTCGGCAGCCGGTCGTGGTCCCGTCAGGCGGCGGTCCCTGGTCGCCGCGGCCGTTGACCAGTCTGGCCGACGGCGACCACCCGGGCCGACTCAACGAATCCGAAACGCCCCGCGCTTCCGCGGGTGACTGGCGCCCACGATCGGCGAGACGACCGTTGCCGCGCTCGCCAACGAATTGGGTGTCAGAACCGACGGTGACAGCGTGCTCGCCGTGAAGTTAGGATCGCCGCCGTACGACAGGAACAGCGCCTTTCTCAGGACCTGGTTCGGCTTGAGCGTGATCGTCGCCACTCCGCCAGCCATCGCCACATCGGCGATCGTCCTGTAAAAGAATTTCTTCCGCTTTTTCACCCGTAGCTCCAGCGCGACGACGCCCGTCGGCGTCCCACCGCCGGGCCCGGCCGGCTCGACCTGCGCGTTCAGGGTGACCGAGAGGATCTTCCGCTTCTTTCGGACCGCCTGGGTCGTCAGCACGATCTGGGTGCCGTCCTGCGCCACCGACTCGGAGGCCGGCCCTGACATCGCGCCCGCGATCCTGCCTCCACCGCTGTACGAGGCCGTCAGCGAGTGACCCCCGACGCCGAGGTTCGTCACCGTCAGTTGCGCCGTGCCTGTCCCATCGAGCGGCGCGCTGCCGATGGGGTTCGAGCCGTCGAAGAATGTGACGGTGCCTGTCGGCACGCCGCCAGGCGAGCTGGCGGTGGCCACGAGCGTGACCGGCTGGCCGTAGACCGACGAGCCGCTCGAGACGCCGAGCGAAACCGATGCTCCGGCTGACTGGATGCTGAAGATCACGGGGGGCGACGTCGCCGCGGTGTAGTCGACGCTGCCGGCGAATCGGGCCACGGCGGTATAGGTGCCGGCCTGCAGGGGTGCCCCGCCCATCGGCGTCTGGCCGACGAGCTGCGCGAGGGTTGAGAACGCTCCCGCGTAGTAGCTCACAACCGGGCTGACACCCTCGAGGCTCGGCCCGGCAGTCCCGCCCGGCGGGGCGACCGTGGCGCTGGCCGCGAAGGCGCCGCCGTTGAACGTGCCGCCGGCGTCGGAGACGCCAACCGTGGGCGTGAGCGGCGTCAGCGTGATCGCCGCGGTGGCGGTCGCCGATTGGTATGTCGCGTCGCCGGCATACGAGTAGGTCACCGTGTACGGCGAGCCGGCTGCGGTCAGGCCCGACGTGTTGAATGGAACCGAGAACGCACCGTTGGCTCCGATCGTCGCCGACTGCTGATGGCCGCCAATTGAGATCAGCACCGTCTCGCCCTGCGACGGATGCTGCGTCCCGTAAGACAGCGTCCCGCCAAGCGTGACCGTTGGCGTGCCATAGGCGATCGTGGGGCTCGACAGGCCGTTGAAGGGGTTGTTGGTCAGGCTGAAGGTGGCCGGTCCCGCGGCCCCGGCGGTCGTGGCCGTCACGGTGTACGACCCGTTGGTCGCGTTCGCCGTCGCGCCGACCTGGGCGACCCCGTTCGCCCCGATGGTCGCGCTGGCCGCCGACAGGTTTGCCGAGGCGCCCCCGGTGGCCGGGTTGACGGAGAAGTCCACCACTCCGCCGGCGACCGGCTCGGCTGGATTGTTGGCGGTGACCGTCAGGGCCAGCGGATTGAAGGCTATCCCGGGCGCGACGACCTGAGGCGTGCTGCTGGCTGATGGTGTGAGCGTGAAGCCCTGGCTCTGGAAGGCGCCGATCGCCGGGGACGACGGGATCGGCTCACCGCGCTGGTCGGTGGTCAGGCCGTTGATCGCGATCCCCGCCCCCAGCGCCGGGCTGCCCGGCAATAGCGGGATCGTCTGCGTCGGACCGCCGTAGTTGCCCAGCGCGCCCAGGCCCGGATTCGCGACGCCCACCTGGTTTCCCTGTGTGCCGGTCAGCCCGCCCGAGCCGCCGGTGCCGATCAGGTTGTTCGATCCGATCGCGGTGCCGATGTGCTGGCCGATGTCGCTGGCCGCCCCGCCCGAGCCCGTGTTGCCCGCCACGATGCTGTCGGTCAGCGTCGCCGTACCCTTGTAGAGATAGAGGCCGCCGTTGGTCGGCGCGGAGTTCCCGCTGACCGTGCTGGCAGAGAGTGTCGTCGTGCCCCACAGCCAGCCGCTGCCGCCGACCGCGGCCGTATTGCCGCCGATCGTGCAACTGGTGAGGTTCACCGTGCTCTGACTATTGTAAACGCCACCACCATCCCGGGCGGCGTTGCCGCTGATTGTGCAGCCGGTGAGCGTCGTCGTGGTGCCGTAGCTGAGCAGCCCGCCGCCGCTGTTCCGGGCGGAGTTCCCGCTGATCGTGCAATCCGTCAACGTGACTCCGCCATTGTCCTCGATCCCTCCCCCCTGCGCCGCCGAGTTCCCGCTCACGGTGCAGTCGGTGAGCGTCAGCGCACCCTGGTTATATACTCCTCCGCCGTTGGCCGCCGAGTTGCCTCCCGTGATCGTCAGCCCCGAGATGGACGCGGTGACGCTTGGGTCGACCAGGAGCACGCGGCTGCTCTTGTTCCCATTGATCGTCACGCCCGCCGCCGGACCGACGATCGACACCTTCACGGCGGTGTCGCTCAACTCGAGTTGACCTCCCGTGAGCGTGATCGTCTGCGCCGTCGCGAACTTCGTCGGGTCAAACTGGATCTCGCTTGCGCCCGTCTTCACCGCGTTGGCCTGGGTGATGCAATACCGCAGGTCGCCCGCGTTGCCGCTCCCCGTGCCGGCGTCGCCCAGGCTGTTCACGGTGAAGACCGTCGTGAGCAACTCCCGGCGCTCCAGCGAGTCGAACGTGCGTGGCCGGGCTCGCTCTCGCCGTCTCGTCCGGATGATGTCGCGGCGGGTAGCCAGGCGGAACAAATCCACCCCGAAGCGGCGGGTGCCAGTCATCAAGACTCTCCTGCATGCGGGGCCGACCTCGGCCACCAGGGACTTCGACTGTCGATCGAACCAGGGCAGGTCTGTCCTCCAGCGAGATCGTCGCCGGAATCACTCACTCGATTGCCGCCCTCGAACACATCTGCGTCCGTTCCATCTTACACTCGAAAACCCGGCCCGGCATCCGGCGGAGCCGTTCCAGCCCCGATCATCATCAAGGGCACAACCGGATGCATCTAAGCATTTGTGCTAGATGTTAGTCGTGGAGACGAGTGGATTCAACCCCAACCTGCGATCATCGTCCTGGTCCGAGCAAACGGCCGCGACTCTCTTCTACTTATCTCATCGTCCAGGCCCCTCCGTGTTGATTCGAATCAACATCGGTTGCCCGGGGCACTCCGCCTGGCACAAGTACGCCTTCTTTCCCGGCAGCATGCGGATCAAACGAGGTGTTCAAGTCCAAACGATCCCAGCGTAGGGGCTGTTTTTTTTCCCATGTTGAGACGTCTTTCGACCGATTTGCGAGCCGATTCGAGCCATCGCGGGCAATATTGGCGATAATCGCCAAAAGTTATCCTAGACGATCAAAGAAGTGTTTGGCCGTTCCTTTGTATATTTTGTATCCGTTTAGGATCGTGTAAGAAGAGCCTCGTTTCTTTGGGAATGCAATAGATCGAAAGTTGGTGTGGAGAACAGGCCCTGCCAGTGAGCGGACGATTGGTCCGCTGTTGGCGAATTTCACGGTGCGTCGAGGGTTGCCTCCCCTAATTTAGACCATGGTGGCGCCCGGGGTTTCGGCTGTTTTTCGGGGACCGGATGCCGTCTGAGTCGTGGGTACGGCGGCCGAAATATGCCATTCGGCCGCTTCTCCATGATGGTGTTGCACCGATGAAGGCGGCGAGGGTGTGCTCTTTTTTCAACAGCACACGTCGCCGGTTGCCTTGACGATGTTGATTCCCGGCAAGGTGGGTCTTTTTTGTTTGAAGTACGGGGTTGGTTTCGGTACTAATCATTAGGACGCGGCCCAGGACGGTTGAAACGCGCGAGCCTGTGGACCTGGTGTCAGCCCTGGAGCAATGAAGTTCACCGCAAGAGAGGAAAGTGCTTCGAGGGCAGTTCATTCCGTGCGACGAGATACTCTCCCGGCCGTCGCTGAGGACTCGGCCTCTCGAATCAGGACGATGGACTCTCCGTAATCCCGCGGCCCGAGATCGATCGCCTGGCGTTACGGCCCGCTAGCAACCGAAGGGCGTCGGTTTCCCGAGTCGTTGAACGCTCCATGGACGCCTGCCCAGCGTCTCGTAGTCAATCGTCGCGGGCTTCCCCGCCCGCTCCGTGTCTGGTCCATCGGAGTCGGAGATTCCCAGGGATTTTCCACAACGCACTCTCTCTCACCCCGACTCCAGGTTGACCGTCATGGCCAATGCGGTCGCGCTGTCGAGGCTTGTTGGACCGCCGGATCAACCTGACCCGGCGGAGTCGGCCAGCACCGGCGCACGCGTCGCTTCGACAAGGCAACGCACGGGCTTGCCCGGCTCGTCGTCACGAACGCTACGGGGAACCTCTCGCTCGACGCGCTCCGCTGGTGCCAGGCACTTGCCATCGGCGTCGTCGTCCTCGACAAACCGGGCACCATCACACTCGGCCGTCCCGAGGTCACCGACATCGTTCCCCTCGACGGTAGCGACGGCACCGAGGTACTCGGCATCGCGGCCCAACTAGAAACCTCCTCGGAGCATCCCCTCGCGCGGGCAGTCGTCGCTGCGGCGACTGCCCGCGGACTCCGACTCGCAGCGGCGAGTGGTGCCGAGGTGACTCCCGGCGGCGGCATCGCAGGAGTGGTCGGCGGTGAGCGTGTGCGAATCGGCTCGATCGCCTGGCTCGCCTCTGCCCGCGTCGAGATCGATGCAGCGGCCGCACTGGCAGAGCGCTTGGCGGAGAACGGCCGGACACCGCTCGGCGTCGCGGTCGGGGGGACTCTGCGGTTGGTCCTCGGGGTCGCGGACCCGATCCGTGAGGACGCGCGAGCCGGCGTGGCCCACCTCCGTTCGCTCGGTCTTGCGGTGGTCCTCGCAAGTGGGGATGCCGAAGCGGTCGCCAGGGCAGTGGCCGCCGAGGTCGGCATCGAAGATGTGCACGCGCCC
>JAKAUH010001010.1 GCA_021818605.1 Planctomycetota bacterium | reverse complement strand
AATCCTCCCGCTCTCCCTTGTCGTAGCCGTCCATCAGGAAGATGGCATTGGCCTCTGGTACATGCAGATAGATCACCCGAATCCCGCCGCGCTTCCCCTTGCCCCGCCGCGGGTCGGCGATGCGGAGCTTCCGCAAGCCGCCGCAGCCCGGCATGACGTCTCCGGCTTCGGGGTCTCGCAGAAGTTCGCGCTGCAGGGCGGCGAGGCCATCGTCGGTCAGGTACGCCTTGACCCACTCCGTGAACTCGAGCGACTCGATGAACAGGTCTCTCATTTGCGAGCGATTGTATCCCACTCAGTAGGAGCATTCAACAGCGGGCCCGACTTGCCCGCCAGGCCGCGGCCCGCGCGAGATTCTTCCGGGACATTCGATCGACTGGGATTCTGGCGGCGTCCCGGCGTTGGCGGCGCGTTTCGGTCTCGGAGCAGAACAATACTGGCGTTGGCGAGCCGGTCGGAAGCCGGTCGTCGGACCGCTGGCTGAACCGGAGCGACGCCCCCGGCCCGCCGCTGGCGATCGGCCAGCCGGGACCGAGGCCCGGATCAGGTGGGGCACGGCGGGCGGGACCGGACTGCGGCAGCCGGGTGGTCCGGACGGATCGACGTGAGGTCGGGCCTCGGTGCCGACCGACGCGCCCTGGCGTTGCTTTTTGCCGGCAGTGACCTGGGCGGCTCCCACGGCCCGGGCCTGGCCGGCGCCAATCCGATCCATGTCGTCCTCGGCGCCCTCAAGATCGATCGCTCCCTCTCGTAAGGCCGCAGATGCGAATTGGGGCTTCACATTCACAGGACATCAGGAGGATGGCCAGGATGAACGCGAGCCCGACCCGTCCGCTCCGTTGGCGCGAGTGATCGTCGACGCGGTCACGGTCGGCCGGATCGCCAGATTCGCTCTCCGGGTGAGTGCGCCATGAGTACGATCAGCCTCGACGAGGCCCGCGCGGCCAGGGAACGGGCCAAATCGCTGTTTGCGGGGAAAGCCGCAGTCGTCGGCATCGGTCTCACCAGGGTTGGCGACGGCTACGGCGTGAAGGTGAACCTCGAATCCCCGCCGGCGGCCAACGCTCGCCTTCCGGAAACGATTGATGGTGTTCCCGTCCGAATCGAGGTCGTCGGGAAAGGCCGGACGCGCTGAGCGGTACGGACGCCAAAACCGGGACGGATCTCGTTCGTGATTGGAGCCTCCCTGCCCGTCCCTCCTCGGAAAGCCCTCCGTCCGGCCCCGGCCGGCACGACGTTGACCGTCTCCGATCGCGGTCTGGACCGCTTGAGAGAGGGTTTAGGCGCCAGGAGTTAGGGATTAGGAAGACCCAGCCGGGACGGGTCGGGGGAATCGCCGGTCCTGGCCGCGGTGCGGGCTTCGGGAGGGGCGAGGAGAACCCGGGCGGGCGGCCTCCGGTCGGGTCGGGGGACGGGCGACCCACAGGCAATGGGACGGCTTCAGCGCCTGGCGCGGCGCCGCACCGGATCGGTCCAGGGCGATCGACCGTCGCCCGTCGACTCCGCGATTTGCTCGGAACTTCACCTTGATCTGGCCCTGACTCGCCCGGTTGTCTCGCCTGGTCACCCGGTGCATCCTGATCTCTCCGGACTCGACAACGATGTTCGGATTGTGTCCGGATTCCGCCGGACGGAATGCCGCTCGCCTGAAAACCTCTTGTTCTTCTGGGTTTCACCCGGATCTGCTCGTGTCCGGTTGTGTCCGGATGTCCGGATCACGGTCTCTGGTCGGTGCGTTCGTAAGCGGTCTTCGGACCGGCTCCGTGCCGGACAAGGAAGCCGTAGCCTTCCAGGTCCGAAAGGTCGCGGCGGGCCTGGCGCGCTGTGATCCCATGGCCGAAACGTTCGACATATTCAGGGACACGGATTCGCTCGCCACTTCCGAGGTTCGCAAGCAAGTCCCTCTGTCGATCATTCAGATCGGGTGCCGCGCGGTGATCGCCGCGACCGGCGAAGAGGGTCAGCCGGACTCCGGACCCGACATTCTTCCACTCCGGGACTCGCATCCCCAGGCTTTGGCACTCCTGAGCGATCTTGTACGTCCCTCGCCCGACCCGCTCCATAAGCTCGTGAAGGTAGAAAACATGACCAATGTCCGGGTTCACGAGGATGGACGGATGCGATGCCAGGAGAAGGTCGCGTGGCGAGATTCCTCGAGGCAGTCGGCCCGAATTCCAGATTTCGATACGATCCGGGTAGATACTCAGGGAAACGCTGCCCGAGAAGGCTGCATAATCGCGATGAACCAGGGCATTGACCAGCCCTTCGCGTAGCGAGTTGAAGGGGTATCTCGGCCTGCTATCTCTCGCCAGTTGCCCTGCGCGGAACTCGGCCTCGATCGGTGTGTGGCGCTTGAGGAAAGCCATCGCGTCGTCGAGCAAGCGGAACGCCGGCCCCTCGTAGAGTTGCTCGTCGAGAAAGTCGTGGGCTCGGTCCGATGAGTAGCAAACGGCCCGCAACCGCGTCTGCGGATGGCGAGTCGCGACGTTCCTCCCGAAGAGGACATCCGCGGCGTTGGTGAGCTGCCCCGACTGGAGCAGCGACAGTTGCATCAAGGTGGCCGGAACATCACTGCGGTTGTCGAACCGATACCCGCGACGGTCCTGGGCGCGCTGCACGGTCTCGTCCAGAAGGGACTGGTTTACATCGTCGATATCAAACCCCATCGAAGGCCGACGCTCCCATCGCGCTGGAGATTCGCGGCTTCCTTCCACGAGCGAACGCAGAACCGGAGCCGTGGCCGCATGCGTCGAGGTTCCCACGCGCACATAGACGGCTCCCTCGAAAACATAGGGCCGATCCGGACCTGCGGGGACTGCGACCGTGATGACAGGTGGGCCGTCCGTTTCATCGAATGAGACGTCGTAGAGGACACGCGGTGTGATCTTCTCGCGGAGGTATTCGCCGAGACGCTCAGCCTGCTCGGGACTCGCCGTCTCGTTGGGTATCCCGTCCTCGCCCACGCCCGCCATGACAATCCCGCCATCGGTGTTGAGGAAGGCGCAGACATTCCGGCCGATGGCGTCCATCTGCTCGGCTGAATTCTTGAACTCGATGCGCTGGGATTCGCCTTCGGCCAGCAAGCGCGCCGTGAAGTTACTCGCGATCATGGGGAGGCGCCTCCAGTCGTCCGGGCCCGGACCTGTTTCGCATCCGTGAAATTCTCGCGGAGGAACCGCTCCACATCACGATAGCGCGAAAACTGGGCCGTCGCGAAAAGCCGAACCTCGTCCGGCGTCTCGTACTTCTGCACCCAGTTTCCCGTCCGGGATTGGTACTCCTTGAGGTCATGCCGGATCGCCGCTTCGTACATGTCGATCAGCCTGAAATCGTCGAAGACCAGCTCCTCTCTCTTCCGAAGTCCCCTGAGCGACTGGGGGTCGCCGAAGCCCAGCTTGCTTAACAGGTCCCCGCGCCCGGCCTGATCCCTCGCCCCGAGTTTGCGAAGGAGCGTCCGGGCAAACACGACATGGTCGTGGGCGAGAATCCAGCGGGGTTTGTTCAACTCGATCGCCCTGAGAAGCTCCCGGTGGGTGATGCTCAGTTCCTCGCCGACGACCCCGCTCCCGTAACGCGGAGTAATGATCGAGAGGAACAGGTCGCAATTGTCGACGGCCGTCAAGCATGACTCCAGCGCGGTTTGGTTGGGAAACACGGGCACTGTTCCCTTATGCGACATCCACACCTCATAGCCGAAGCCGTTGAGCAGAGCATAAATCTGATCGAGGAGTTCCTCGGCGCCGTAGACAGTTGAGGAGACCATCGGGACAGCGGATTCTCATGGGTTCGCTTCCGGGCCATGAATTGCGCCTGCCCTTCCTCTGCCACGTCACTGGCCGATCGCTCGGGGGCCGACCTTGCGTTGCTGGCGGGCCCATCCGAGATACTCGTCCAGCTCCACGCCGTCCTCGGCCCAGGCGCCGGCCGTCTGCCGGATCCAGTCCGGGGCCCTCACATACTCGCGAAGTGTCTCGACGTCCTTGGCGGTCAATTCTGGAGAGGCGGTGGTCTCGGTTCCACAGCCAGATCGGCGACTCGCTGGCGATCGACTTACGTCACCGAGTATCGTACCGCGCCCGCGTCCTCCGTCGGAATTCGTTTGTCGGTCGGAACCCCGTCTGGCTAAGCGCGGGCGCGGAAACCAGGCGGCGGTTCGTCCTTGAGCCGGTGTTGCCCTGCTGGGCTCCCACTGCCGAAACCATCCGCCCGACGCCTGCCTGGCCCGGCGGATCCACGCCCCGACCGGCATGGTCGTGATCGTCTCCGATCACGGCCCAGACCGCTCGGGGCGACCGGAGACCGGCGGGGCGTGCGGTTGCCGCTGGCGGTCTCGCCGCGGGGAGGAGTCACGGGTCGAGGGCCGGTGCTATCGAGGTCCGATCCCGGCTCGCCGCTGACCTGTTTTTCCCTTCTGCTCGCGACCGCCGCGGGTCCGCTCACATCATCCGGATCACATTGATGCGGACCGACACCAGGCGCTTGCTCTCCTCGGGCGTATAGCTCTCCCGACCCTTGACCTTGCTCCGATTCCGCTGCACCAGGGACGTCCGGACCTCGCCGGCATTGGCGAAGTAAACGGGTGACACATACAGGGCCAGGTAACGCCCGCCAGTCAGGCGCAGGTAGATCGTCTCCCTTCGCACCCATTCGGCCGCCGCCATCGCCCCGGCCATCTCGCCATGACGGCCGACCCGCATCAACAGGGACTGCAGAGGCGGAAGTCCCACGACAATTGATTCGATCTCCGAGAAGTCAATGACGGTCTCCCGCGGACTCCGGCCGATCTGGAGCAGCGTGGGTGCGACGGCGAAATGGCTGAAGTGGCAGACCGACCAGCAGCCGATCATCCCGAGGGCGGCGATGCACGTCCCGACGCCCGTGATGATCTCGTGCGACGGATGGAGGTGCAGGTACACGCCCACCAGCCACACGGTCAGAGGCCCGTAGATCATCCAGCCGCCGACGAACAGCAGCGCCCCTCGCCAGCCGCTCAGGCCGCCGCGCAACCGGGCTTCCACGACAACATCAGGATGTGGTGACATGCCGGGTCACGGTACAGGCGGCGCGGCGAGGCGTCAAGCCGGCCGACCGCGGACAGATGTCGCCTGGCCCTTGAGTCGAGCCGGGCCATAGGCTGGAATGAGCAGGGATCCGATCGACCGGCACCGAGATACCCCTGACATCGGGAGAAGGTGGAACCATGCTTCTCATCCCCTGGCGGCGTTTGGTGGTCGTCCTGGTGCTGGCGCTGACCGGCTCGACCTCCGCGGTTGTCCGGGCCCAGGTGGCGACTCCGGACGACGATCCCTATTGCCGCTAGATCACCAGCGCGCCCGAGTTCCAGCCGGTGCGGCAGGATCCTGCCTTCCTGATCGGCCGGTGGAAGACCTGGATCTACATGCCCTGGCGGTACAAATGGACGATCGGGACCAGTGAGGCCGGGGGCCGGTTCTGTCGCGACTTCGGCTTCAACGGGGGTTTCACCGATCATGGCGAAGGGCCGTTCGACTGGCTCGAGCGCTGGAACCTGCGATTTTACAACGACCACACCGCCGGCAAGGGCGAGCTGCATCTTCACGGGTCGGAGCACGGGGCGAACTTCCGGGCAGCCCAGCGCGATCCTCGTGCGATCCGGCGCGGGACCGACGGCTTCAGGCCCGTCGACGAAAACCTGCGGCGCTAGCTCCGCGACCGGGTCGCAGCCCAGGTCACTCGGCTGCGCCGAAGCCCGATGCGCGTGGCGTACGCTCTCGATGACGAGATCTCCTGGGGCGCCTTCGTGACCCCACTCCCCTGGCGGCTCAACGACGACGACGCGGCCTATCAGCGCTGGCTTGAGAACTACTACGGCCAGGGCCGCGTTCGTCACGCCGGACCTCGTGCTCGAACAGTTGAACCGGCCACTGGGTCAGCTTGACTTCTCACCGCTCCTGGATCGGCTCAGCTATCAGGATTCGGTGTGGGCGAACCTGATCCACGAGCTGGTGGAGCAGGCCAACCGGACCGATCCGGCGAGGCCCTGCGGATTTGTCGGCGGGCAGGCGCCCAACATCTGGGGCGGGTACGACTATGCCAAGCTCGCGAAGGCGATCCAGTTCATCGAGGCGTACGACCTGGGCTCGGCCGAGGAGATCCTGCGATCGTTCAACCCGAACAACGCCTGGCCGATGGTGACCACGCATTTCCACAACGACCGGCTCGGCGTGGAGAACGACATCTGGCAGAGCTGGTACTACTTCGCCCACGGCAACCGGGGGATGATCGGCTGGGTCGACGGTTGGTTCGACGGCACGAAACCGCGCCCGTGGCTCGAGCGTTACAGGGCCACGCTCAAGGAGCTGGGCGGGGTGCAAGGCCCGAAGCGGGCCGGGGCTCGCTGGATTCATGACGGTGTGGCGATCTATTATTCTCACCCGTCGATCCAGGTCTCATGGTGCCTGGACATCGAGCCGCACGGCAAGACCTGGGTCAACCGCAACAACGACCACCGGCTGGGGACGTCGCACAACGTGCGCAAGGCGTGGGAGTACCTGCTGGCCGACTCGGGCATCCAGTACAACTTCCTGGCCTACGACGAGCTGATCCGCCGCGGCGTGCCGGCCGAGTACAGGGTCCTGATCCTGCCGGCGTGCTACGCACTCTCCGACGCCGAGGCCCGGCGCATCCGCGAGTTCTGCCAGGCCGGCGGTACGGTCGTCGCCGATTTCGCCTGCGGCCCGTTTGACCAGCATGGCAAGGGCCGGCGCCGGGGTGCGCTCGACGACCTGTTCGGAGTCTCCCATGCGGGCAGTCTCACCAAAAAGGACTTCTTCGGCGGTTCGCTCTGGGTCGAGACCAACCAGCACGCGGCCTATTCGTATTCCAGGTTCCGTGAGCTCCTCGATACGGTTCCCTGCCGGCTCGAGGATGGCTACGCGATCGCCGAGCATCGGTTCAGCACGCGGCAGGTCCGGCAGGTGGGCCGGGGCAAGACGGTCTACCTGAACCTGTCGGCCCAGCGATCTCTGCAATACCGCGAGGATGGCACGTCCACCGACGCCCATCGCGCGGTGTTCCTCGGCTCGATCCATCCTTCCGGCCGGCCGCCTCGTGTCGCGGTCACGCATCAGGGGCATCGGCCCCCACATTGCGAGGCGACCTACTGGTCGAAGGCCGGGAGAGTCTATGTGTTCATCCTCAAAAACCTTTCCATGAACGCGACCCCACGGGCGGCGGCGGCGTGGGGAGGTTGAACTCGCGGGGGCTCACCATCGATGTCGAGCTGCCAGCGGCCCGGAAGGTCGTCGATGAGCGGACCGGCAAGGCGCTGGGAGAAGGAAAGCGATTCTCTTTCCGATGGAACGGTATCGAGCCGGTGTTCTTCAGCTACCCGGCCGACTGAAGGCGACTCTCTCGCGCACGTTGCCGGTACGGCCTGGCGAAGCGAGTGGACAACGGCCATGCCGATCACGAGCTTCCTGCGCGGCGACGGCATGACGAGCCTCGGGATCGACCCGATCCTGCCGCATCCCGTCGATCCGATCCGGTATGAGCCTTCCATCCGGGATGCCAGGAGTGATTACCCCGGCGCGATAGATCCTCAACTCGGTCGGGCATCCTTGCCCGAGGCTCAAGCCTCGTCGCGCAAGGATGCCCGACCGACTTTCATGCCGGCGTCCGATGTCCCGGACGCCGAGGATGAAGGAGTCCGCGCCGATCGTCTTTCCGGTCGACGTCGACTTGATGTGGAGCGCTGCGCAGGAGGTGTTCGGGCGGATCATCCCGTCGTTGCGGTTGATTAATCGTTTCTTGAGCCTTGACCGCGGGACGGTCCACTCGGTATCTTGCACAACTGGAATTGCTCACGACCGGCAATTCAAATTCGGCTAGGGTGGCCCCGCCGTGCGACAAGCGCATGGTCGGGGTTTTTTTGTTGCCCGTGCCGTCGCATCGTCGTGCACCGGGGATCGCCCGAAGGCGGTCTCTCCCTGCGGACACGGTTGCCGCACCCAGGACTCGACTCGGGCCTGGGCGTCAACTCTGTCGCTGCCTCAGGGAGCCGTCGTCATGTTTTTCCAGTACCGCTGTGATTCCAGTCGCATGAGCCCCGCCGTCGGCGGATCGCGGCTCCTCGACGAGATCGAGGAGGAGGTCCCCTGCAAGACGCGGGCGTTGGGCGAGACCTGTGGCAAGCAGCAGGCGACGATCGATCGCCACCGCAAGGACCATACACCAGCCCTGCATCGGCCAGGCGCGGCTCTGCCCTGTTCTCGCCGCCCAGCCGGACGCCGGCGCCGCCCGATACGGCCAGCGTCGCGGCTGGCGCTCGGCCTTGCTGAAGGCCGGACACATCGCCGAGAACATCCGGCTCCAGACCGCCGGCTGGGGTTGGTCGGCGTCCCGGTCGGAGCGTTCGAGGACCGGGAGGTCTCCGACGTCCTGGGCCTGCCGCCCGACGTTCGCTCTGTCTGTCTGTCTACTGCCCATCGAGGCACCTGCTGGATCGTGAGTTCGGGAGGAGGATCGCGATGAGCACCACGGGACTGAAGGCTTTCGATTCGACGCTGCAATCGACCAACGGCTGGCTCCACGAGCTGATGGAGGAACTGGACTGGTCCGAGCGCGAGCACGTCTACCACGCGCTGCGGGCCGTATTGCACGCCCTGCGCGACCGACTGCCGGTCGGTGAGGTCGCCGCATTGGCGGCGCAGTTGCCGCTTCTGCTTCGCGGGGTCTACTACGAAGGATGGCGTCCTCTGGAGAAGCACCACAAGGGGCATCGGCTCGAGGACTTCCTGGCCGATGTCGGCGCGGCGTTCCCGGGAGATCGGAACGCCGATCCGGAGTGGGTGGCCCGGACCGTCTTTCAGGTGCTGGGGCGGCATGTAAGCTCGGGCGAGGTGAAAGGCATCAAGCACGTCCTCTCCGAGGAGATCCGGGCGCTTCTGTCCTGAGCGAGCCAGGCGAGCTGCCTCCTGGGCCGGACCGGGCGGACAAATCCCTTGGCTCATGGGCCAATCCCTTTTCATCATCAAGGGGTAGCTCGCAGGACGGTTATGAAGGATCCGGCCGACCCCCAGGCAAGAGCGAGAGAACGGCCATGAGACTCCCCATTCAGGTTTCCTTCCACAACCTCGACCCGTCGGACGAGATCGAGGAAATGATCCGCGCGGAAGCGGAGCGGCTGGACGGCTACTACGACCGGATCATGAGCTGTCGCGTCGTCGTCGACGTGCCGCATCGCCACCACAAGGAGGGCAATTTCTATCAGGTCCGCATCGACCTGAAGATTCCGGGCGCGGAGTTCGCAGTCCGGCGCGAGCCGGCGCATGGCGAGTATCGCGACGTCGAGATCGCGATCCGCGACGCCTTCGACGAGGCCCGGCGGCAACTGGAGGATCGCGTTCGCATCGTGCGGGGCCAGGTCAAGGCTCACGAGCCGATCCCGCACGCCCGGGTCATCCGGCTGATGCCGGAAGATGGTTATGGCTTCATCGAGACGCCCGACGGGCGGGAGATCTACTTCCACGAGCACAGCGTCCTGAATGGCGGCTTCCGCGCGCTGGAGGTCGGCGCGGAGGTCAGTTTCGTCGAGGAGCAGGGCGAGAAAGGGCCCCAGGCCAGCACCGTGCGCGCCGTGGGCCGCCACAGCGGCTCTTGACTCGATCCGGTTCCGCCCGATCAGAGCTTGACCTCGATCTGGCCCTGGTTCTCGCGGGCCTCGTAGACCGCCAGTGATTCGGTCGCGGGGCCTGTTAGCACCGCGCCGGTGGCAAGGTCGTACGTCGAGCCGTGGCACTGGCACTGGATCGTGGTGCCGCGCAACAGGCCCGCGGAGAGCGGGCAGCGCTCGTGCGCGCACAGCCCGGCGAAGGCATACAGCCGGCCGCCGACGCGGGCCACGTTCAGCCGGAGCTTCCGCTCGGGCAGGTAGTACGGCCGGACGTCGTTTTCCTCGACCTGGCCGGATGGGCCCAGGGGACGGAATCCGTCATTGGTCATCGGTGGGTGGCGCTCCTGTTCAGGGTCTGAATCGAGGTAAGACAGGGACCGCGAGGAACGCGAAAGCAAGGAACGGAGATCCAGATCTGTCGGTTGTCGTTTTGTGTGCTTCGCCTTTTTCGCGGTCAAAAGTCGTTCGGCAATCGGCTGCGAGTTGTTCGCGAACCAGCTCTCAATTCGGGAGCCATAACGCGCCCGGAGCACCCGCCGGGACGATCGGGCGGTTGGGACGGACGGGGCGGATGGGCGTGTAACCGGAGCCGAGTGGCGGGCGTGGGTCGGGCTGGCCCCGGTTGGGCCAGAAGGCCATGGCTCGCTCGGCCATCGCGGTGATTGTGAGCGACGGATTCACGCCTGGGTTCGCCGGCATCACGGAGCCGTCCACCACGTGCAGGCCGGGGTGGCCGAACACGCGCTGGAACGGGTCGACCACGCCCTGCTCGATCGAATCGCCGATCCCGACGCCGCCGATGAAGTGCGCCGTGGCGTTGCGGTTGACGACCTCGAACCACGAGCCGGCCTCGCGGCCGCCCATGCCTTCTGACAGCCGGCGCAGAACCTCGTTGGCCGAGG
>JAKAUH010000506.1 GCA_021818605.1 Planctomycetota bacterium | reverse complement strand
CGGTCGACGAACGGCCGTGAGTGCCCATGAAGAGGCCCGCGAACCCCTGGGGTCCGCGGGCCCGCGATTGTCGAGCGCATTCCCCTGCGCCGCATCTCGTCAGGTTACCTGAGGCACGGTCGTCGCAAGAGGCGTTCCGGAGCCTGGCTTCATCGCGGGCACATCGAGAGGTCCGCCGCGTTCCCGTAAGCCTTCGATGAGCGCCGCGCCCCGGGCATCAAGGGATGCGAGCAGCTCCACCGCGGCCGCCCGGACCCGCGGAGCCGGGTCTTCCAGGGCCTCCATCAGGACGAGACCCGCGTCGCCGTGGTCCGATTCCGCGGCGAGCAAGGAGCCCGCGGCGATCAGGCGCACCCGCGAGTTCGGGTCGGAGACCAGACCTCGCATCACGTCGAGGACCGCGACGGTCGGAGCCAGCCGCAGCGCCATCGCGGCGTTCATCCGCAGTCCATCGTTGGCATCGGCCGCGCACTCGATGAGGCGAGGGACAGCCGTGTCGGGTATGGCGTCGAGTCGCGCCAGGGCGTTCGCGCAGTTCGCTCGGACCTGGACATTGGGATCACCCAGGGCCTCGACCAGCGCGCCGATGGCCTCATCGGGTATCGACGTCGCGTTCATCCAGCCCGCCGACGCGACCAGGCGGACGTCGCCGGAGGCGTCCTCCAGGCCGGCGGCGAGGGCTTGCGCCGTCTCGGGCGGCTGGATTCTGGCAATCGCGCGCATGGCCTGCTCGCGCACGCCCACGACCCCGTTGCGCGCGGCATGCAGCAACGCGCCGCCGGCGGGCGACGCCGGGGGACCGAGTTTGCCCAGGGCCATCGCGGCACAGTCCTGGACCCAGTCGCTGTCGTCCTCGAGCAGCCGGCGGCATAGGCCGTCAATCACCGCCGGCGTGGCTCCGGTCAGGCCAGGCAGCACCTTCGTGACCTCGACCTTGACCCGGTCATTCGGATCATCGAGCAGGAGCATCAAGGCGCCCGCCATGGCTTCACCTGGCTCGCTTGATCGGCCGCTGGATTCGACGGCGGCGGCCCGCACCATGGGATCGGGATCCTGGAACCACGCCAGGATCCGTTCGGTCGAGGTCGGCGTCGGGTCTCCGAGGGCGCCCAGGGCCCGGATGGCCTGGCTGCGTACTCCTCCATCCTCGTCGGAAGCGGCCGCTTCGAGTGCCGATCGTGCGGCGGCCGCGGCCGCGCCCATCTTGCCCAGCGCCTCGGCGGCGCTGCGGCGCACCTCCGGGCTGATGTGCCTCAGGGAACGCACCAGGGCGGGGATGGCCCTGTCGGCCGACTCCCCCATCTGCCCCAGCGCCTCGGCCGCCAGGGCGCAGATGCCGTTGTCCAGATCCCGCAGAGCCCGCATCAGGCCGGGGACGGCCGCAGCCGCGGCAGACTCGCCGATCTTTCCCAGCGCCTCGACTGCCCGAGATCGCACCCGGTCGTTGGCGTCGGACATCGCCAGGACCAGGGCCGGCGCGGCGTCCTCCGCCGCCGCGCCGATGGTGCCGAGGGCCTCGGCCGTGTGGGCGCGAACGATGTTGTCCGGGCTGGCCAGCCCCTCGACCAGGGCGTCGGTGGCGACCCGCTCCAGCGGCCCGACCCGGGCAATGGCATCGGCCGCAGCGGCGCGCACCGACTCCTGACCATCCAGCAGGAGCGCGACGATCGCCGGAATCGCCGGGGCCGCCGCCGCCGCCATCGCCCCCAGCGCCCGCGCCGCCGATTCCTTGACCGGAGCACTCGCGTCGTCCAGCAGTTCGACCAGGGCGGCCACGGTCGCCTCCGCATTTCCTCCGACCTGGCCGAGCGCCCAGGCGGCCTGGCAACGAACGGTCTCGTCGGGCTCCTTCAACATGCCGATCAGCCGCCGGGCCATGGCGGCCGCGGGCAATCCGATCCGGCCCAGCGCCTCGACCGCCTGGATCCGCACGGCGGCCGAATCGTCGGACAGAACGGTCTCCAGCGCCGAGACCGCCAGCTCGATTGGGTCGCGGTGAGGATTCACCGCGCCGCGCCTCCTCCACGCCGAATACCAGGTGATCGCTCGAACCCTCCCGCCGCGGCCGAGACCGGTCCGAGCGCGGGAGGACACCCGCCCGAGGCTCGCAAGGTATCCCATCGCCTCGGCCGCGCCCCGCCGCACGACCTCGCTGGGGTCGCGGACGAGTGCGGCCAGCAAGGACACCGACTCCACGGCCCGGAGGTGCCCCAGCGCGACCGCGACGACCGCCCGCACGTGCTCGTGCGGGTCGTGAAGATGACGGATCAGGGCCGGGACGATCGAGGGGCCGATGGTCTCCAGAATCAGCGGCAACTGGTCCCGTTGCTCCCGGGTCAGCGACGGGACCTGTCGCATCGAGCCCAGCAACGGCCGGATCGCCAGGATTCCGTAGACGGGCAGCGCGTGGCGAGCCCGCTCGTGGATCGGCTCGTGAGGGCTCCAGAAATCGGTGATCGTCTCCGCCAGCAACCTCCCCTGCCGCATCGAGGCGAAGATCTGATGGAGCAGCACCAGCGTGAAGAAGACCTTGAACCCGGCCAGGAGCGATGACGCCGGCCATGCAGCCTCGCGTACGAACGCGGCCCCCATGACATGGTGCGACCGGAACAGGTCCAGGACGTCCATGATGCCCAGGATCTTCGTGAGGGCGTATGCCAGGAAGTCCGCATAATTCGGTTCCCTGCGCTCATCCGCAACCGCGTACCAGTCCCTTCCAATGGTTTCATGGAGACCCTGGTTGAGCAGGGCGAACCCGCCGATCGATGCCACGGCGGCGGAAATGAGCAGCGGGATGCCAACCCGCCGGCCGTACCGACCCAGGTTCATCGCCAGGACCTGGCCCTTGAGTGGGTTATGGATCGCCTTGTAACCCCGTTCCACCTCGGTCCGCTCGAGGTCGACGAACATGTAAGCCAGGCAGGCGATGATTCCCATGAACAGCGCGGCCAGGCCGCAGAGTACCCGCGAGGCGGGCCAGATGCCTCCCACCGCCCCGCCCGTCAGCAAGAGACCGACCACAATCACCAGGTAGAGCGGCCACGAGGCCCACGCGAGCAAGCGCTCCCAGAGCAGAAACCCTCCTCGGATGGCCCCTCCCACCACCAGGGCGAGGATCCTCAGGACCCGGGCGATCAGCCCGAGCCGGTGCAGGACCACGGTCGCCAGCAGGATCCCCGCCAGCGCCGCCAGCAGCAAGTGGGAGGTGTCGGCACGCTCCAGCCGGGTCATCCAGAAAGTGGCATCCATAGACGTCGCAATCCTGACTGGCCGGTGCGAGCACGCGAACAAGGTTTCCTCCACCCCCGGCGGTCGGCCGGCGAGCAGGGTCCGGATCGATCGCGGTTCATTGCCGCGGGCGCGCCGTGGCCCCGCGGAAGGTCCCGCGCGCGAACGATAACACGGTCCATCCGCTCAGCATCCCCAGGATGTAGGCCGCGAGGGTGACGATCGCGATGGGTTGGTTGAGATCCCAGGCCAGGAAACTGACCGTGATCACATCCCGGTTCTGAACGGCGAAAATGCCAATCGTGATCAGCAAGGCCAGGAAGAAGGCGGCCTGAATGAATCGCATGACTGGACCCTTGTGTAAAAAGCCGATGCAAACGCGCTTCCCACAACGACAGAGAATGAAGAAGGTGCTATCCAGCGGGCCGGAGCAAACGATCGCTTTCCCGGAGGCCGACACCGGCCTGCCGGATAGCATCCCGTTGAACTGAGCCGCGTGGGCACGGCTTTTGCTTTAAGGGGAGATTGAATAGCTGGGCAATCAGCGCGATCTGGGCAAAGCCGCGCCCGCACATCGGGGCCCGATGTGCGGGAGTGCAGCCGGTATTATACCCACCGCGAAGCGGTTTAGTTCAACCGGAGGAGGGTCCCGTCGATGACGGGAGTCCTCGCGCCCCTCCTCCGACCGCCCGGTCACTTCTTGACCACGGTGATCTTGATCTCATTCGTGGCGTCGGCACCCTTGGTGGGGTGCCCCGTCACCTTGACCGTGAAGTCGCCGAGCGAGGCGTCTTCCGTGGCCTTGACTATGACCTTCGCCTGGGTATCGCCGTGCATGATTACGGGGCTGACGGAGGCGAGCGTCACACCCTTGGGCCCGTCGGCGAACTTGAGGGTGACGTCCTCACTGAAGTTCTTGCCCCGCTCGATCCCGATCGGGACCTCCTTCGTTCCCCCCTGGTTGAGGGTCGTCGACATGCGTGGCACGCTCAGGTTGAACGTGTTGTCGGCCTCTCCGTAGGTGGGCGGCTTCTGGTCCGGGCCGGCGACGCCAGGTCCCCCCGGGGTGGCCTGATTGCATCCGGTGTAGCCGAGCATCGCCATCGCCAGCAATCCAATGCATGAACGCTTCATGGTAGCTTTCGCCTTTCAAAAGAATCGATCCCGCTCCCGGCGGCCCCGAGCGAGATCGACGCGATCCCGGCGCAGGCCGCCTTCCGATCAAGGCCGCAGGCGGACACATTCCTCTCGATTTCTCATGGGAAGCCGCATGAATGGAAATGACCGCCTCGGCCCTCTGGTATCCGTACTTTCTTCGGAGGATGGCCGCGAGCTGGTCGCCGGCCCCGCCGAAGGTCGTGAAGTTGTCGTCGGTCGGCTCGCCCCGCCCAGCACACGTCAGAAGCCGCGCGGGATGTATCCCGCGAGTAGCAGGACCAGGACGATCACCACCACCAGGCCCAGGACGCCGCTGGGGCCGTGGCCCCAGTTCCGGCTATGGCCCCAGGTCGGCAGGCCGCCCACCAGCAGGACGATCAGGACGATCAGCAGTATCAGGCCCATGGTTGATTCCTCGGAATAGCCTGCGACCCGGGACGGCCGGTGAACGCAGTCCGCCCCACGCCGCCGCGCACAAAAAAAGCCAACCTGGCCGATCACCTCGAGGTGTCCGGCCAGGTCGGCTTACTCGTCGACGGGCCTCCCGGTCCGGCCGGGTTGCCCTTCATCCAGTCATCCGACCTGTTTCTTCTCTCACCCCTCGTATGAATTGAACAGTGATTCACGCGAGGTTTTTACAATATGTATCATAACCCAATGGCGCCGGAATAGCAAGCCAATGGCGTCGCCCATTTCGGCCTCTGCGACCACTCGCGGGAAGGCTTACGCGGATCGAGGGGCCGGTGAGCCCTCTCGAGCCAGGATCGCCCGCACGGCGTCGAGTCGGATCGGCTTGACCATGTGGGCGTTGAAGCCCGCTTCCTGGGAGCGTTGCATGTCTTCTTGCTGACCATGGCCCGTCAAGGCCACCAGCAGGGCGTCGCAAAGCCCGAGATCCTGGCGGAGGCGTCGGGCCACTTCCAGTCCGCCCATGCCCGGCATGCTGACGTCGCAGAGCACCACCTCGGGCGGTTGCAGCCGGGCCAGATTCAGGGCCGTCGGGCCGTCGTAGGCGGTCCAGACTTCGTGGCCCAAGACCCGGAGCAGGACGGCCATGGTATCGGCCGATTCCTGGTTGTCATCGATGACCAGGATGCGTCGGGAGGACCTCTGGGCGGTCGCCTCGGTCCTTCCGTCTGCGGCGGGAGGCGGCGGGGGCGCCTTCCGGAAGAGCGGAAGCCGCACGACGAACTCGCTGCCCTGGCCGAGGCCATCGCTGGTGGCCTGCACGTTTCCGCCGTGCCGGTCGACCAGGTCTCGAACCAGGCTCAGGCCGATCCCCAAACCGCCCTCCGATCGATCGTCCTGGCCAGAGACCTGGGTGAACAGGTCGAAGATCCCTGGCAGCATGTCGGCCGCGATGCCGACTCCCGTGTCGCGCACCCGCAGGATCGCCAGGTCGGCGTCAGCCTCCACGGTCAGCTCGATCCGCCCGCCTTCTTCCGTATACTTGGCGCTGTTGGTCAGCAGGTTCACCACCACCTGGACCAGCCGGAGCTGATCTCCTTCGACCTCGATGACTCGCTCGGGAAGCGTGATCTCCAGGTCCTGCTTTTTCGCGTCGATGAGCGGGCGGCTGCTCTCGACGGCCCGCGCCGCCACCTTCGCCAGGTCCACGAGGTCCTTCCGGAGGTGGACCATGCCCCGGCCGATCCGGACGACGTCGAGCAAGTCATCCACCAGCCGCGTGATCTGCTCGACCTGATGCTCGATCACGGTCGAGGTCCACCGGAGTTCGGGATCGGCCGGGACCCGGGTGCGAAGGATCTGAATCGCGCTGTGGATGGGGGCGAGCGGGCCGCGCAGTTCATGGCCGAGCACTGCCAGGAACTCATCCTTGTGGCGGTCGGACTCCTGGAGAGCGCGGTAGAGCCCCGCGTTCTCCACGACCTTCGCGGCCCGGTGGGCCAGGTCTTCGGCAAGGTGGAGATCGAGGGCCGTGTACCGGCGTTCCGAGGTCGCGGTGTAGCAGAAGGTAAACGCACCCAGCATTCGCTCATGGGCCACGAGCGGGACGGTCATCACCGAGCGGAGTTCCAGCTCGCGCATCAGCTCGAGGTGCTGGGGACTCGCGGCGATGGCTTGCATCCAGGAATCGGTGACTTCCGGCACGAGTTCAACCTGGCCGTCGCGGAACACCCGGGAGACCGGGTGGTCCTGCCCGTAGCGAGGTGGGACGAATGGATCGATCCGGTCGAACCGATCTTGCCTGGCCGGGTCGGCGTGGGCCCACCCCACCCGCTGGATGGTCTCGTCCGCCGCGACCACATCCACGAAACAGAGGTCGGCGAGGAAAGGCACGGCCCGCCGGGCCAGGCGCCTCAGTGTGTCATCGGAGTTCCTGTAATCGAACTCGTCACTCACGGCCAGGAGAAAGCGATGGCGCCTCTCGGCGCCCCGGCGTGTGGCGATCTCGGCCGTCGCGTTGTCCCGCAGCCTTGTCATCTCGCCCCGGTGGGCCGTCTCGCGGAGCGCGCGATGGTTCGTCTCGAGGATCGTGCGGCCCAGCGTCCCCAGGAGCTCGGCATAGATCCCCAAGGTGGCCTGGCTGACGGGCTGTTCCGCGCGATCCGGCTCGCGGGACTCATCGGGTACGAGACCGGGCGATCGTCTCTCGGGCTGCGGGTCGAACACCTGGCCCGCGAGCAGGACCCCGATGGGGTGGTCCACCAGGGAGAGCGCCACGGCGCAATGCCATGGCCCTGGGCCGTTCCGCACCACGATCCGAGGCCAGGCCATCGCGTCCCGGATGCAGGTGCAGGCATCGAGCGGCCCCGGGCAGAAGGGACATCCCTCGACCGACGTCGATCGCGTGGACGGCAATCGGTCCCGCCTCGGCCGCGGGAGGATGCACTCCCCGAGCAGTCGCCCCTTCTCATCGGCGAGGGCCACCGCAAGACCTGTGGCGCGGGCGAACTCTGCCAGCCGCTTTCGCCATCGTCGCGGGTCCAGCAGCGCGGCATGGGGGGACACCTCGGGCTCGAGCTCGGTCGACTCCGGTGATGGTCGGCGCCCAATTCGAGATCGGCCCGGATCCAACCGATGCGCCGTGGGTTTCGTTGGGAACATCTTGATCCTCTCGTGGACTTCGTCGGCGGCATCCGGCCTTCGATTATGTTGTGACCGAGGCTGGTCACGGTGTTTTACCAACCGATCACGACAAAAGCCGGTGAGGGCTCGATGTACGGGACCAGGCCAGGATCGAGTCGCGTTGGCTCTCGCCACGAATCCGGAGCCGACCGATGGACCCGCCCCGAGGCTTCCGAGCTCGATGCATCGAGCTCCCCTGGATCACGGGCATTGATCCGGAGCGCGATCAAGGGCGAGGACCGCGGGCCTCGGCCGGCCCGGGCCCTCGACGAGATGACGTCACTTACTCGATTGCGCGTGCGCATCGGCCGTCTGCTGGTGGGCCTGCTCGCTGTGCCGATTCGCGGCTTCCGAGTGCTTCCGGGCGGGTTCATCCGCGCCGGTCTCGTGGTGGTGGGCCGCCTCGAGGTGGTGATGAGCGGCGGCCGTGTGGTGGGCGGCGGCCCGGTGGTGGTACTCGGCCGGAGAGCGCTTCCGGGTCGTCGTCGCGGGGTCGTTGGTGGTCGCGGCCATGGTCCGGTTCTCCCCTGGGGTCATCGGTGCTGTCCTCGTTCTCGGCCCGTGGGGATATCGATCGGCGATCGCATCCTCCATCGGGCCGAACGGGTTCACGCCAATCTTCTCCGTCCCGGTGCTCGCCTCACGCCCGCAATGTCGCCTGACGGCCGCTGATCAGGCGCAACAGGGCGATCAGCACGCAGGCGCCGATGAAGGCGACGACGATACTCCCCCAGAACTGGGCCGAACCCTCGACGAAGAAGCCCCCCAGGAGCCCGCCCAGGAACGCGCCGATGAGCCCCACGACGATGTCGCCGAGGATGCCGAATCCGCCGCCCTTCATGACCACGCCAGCCAGCCAGCCGGCGATCAGGCCCACGACCAGCCACGAGATGATCCCGCCCGGAGCCAGTACGATAGCTGCATATAAGAATCCCATTGCAATCCTCCTTCTCGGCCCGCGGAATGCCGGCACCCCGCAAGCAAAAAGAAAAGCCGACGTGAAGGAACACCCCGAGGGTTTCCTTCACGTCGGCTTACTCGTCGACAGGCCCCCCGGCCCGGCCAGGTTGCCCCTCATCTAGTCGTCCGACGACATTCTCATTGATTCGCCTCGGAGCCGGCCGGAAGTCTGCGGCTCGGCACCGAGTTCAGCCCTCATTATGCCGCGCGGCACGCGGATAGCAAGGAAATTCTCGTAATTTCAAATTACAAGCACATGGCGATTTTTGCGGTGTGGACCTGTCGGGCGAGGTTGCGCCCGGCTTCGGTCGATCGCGCCCGGTCGCCGCGCGACGCGGGGAATCGATGGCATCATGAAGAAGTATCGAGGTTGGGGCCCTCGATCGCGATCAGCTCCCGACCCCTTTGGCCCCTTCTGGCGCAGGCTGCGTCGATCGGTCGACGCGACGACGCATCCTCGTCAGCTCTTCCTCCTCAACCTCCTGGCGATACCGGTCGGTCCCAGCAGCGCGGCGCCGATGAGGGCCAGCGTCATCGTCGTGGGCTCGGGAACCGAGCTGGCGCTCACGCAGTTCGTGATGGTGTTGCTATCGAGCGTCACCGCGCCACTTCGCGCCAGGGCGCTCCCGTCCAGGATGGTCGCGCCGGTGTCCAGCGTGATGCTCGTGTTCGCGAGGATGTGCCCTTCGAACGCGGTGGTGGTTCCCAGCGTCGCGGAACTCCCGACCTGCCAGAACACGTTGCAGCCTAGCATCGACGAACCGGCGCCGGTCATCACGACCGACGAGCCGCTCGCGGTCGTGAGCGTGCTGCCGATCTGGAACACGAACTGCGCATTCGGGTTGTTGGTGTTGTTGTCGAGGGTGAGGGTCCCCGTCAGTTGAGCCGAAGACGCGAAGAAGTAGACCCCGGGAGTAAGGGTCATTCCGCCCAGGTCCTGACCGGTCAGGGTCTGGGTGGGCGTCAGGGCCGCCGCCGCGTTGTACGCCGTGGTGAGGTCCGTCTGGCCTTGGGCCGCGAGGGTAGTACCCGCCTGCAACGAGTAGGGCGCCACCACGGTTCCATTGCCCGCGCCGCCGAAGCCCGTGATGGCGGTCCCTGGAGAGACTCCCACATCGCCTCCGTCGATGACTGACGGGCCGGTATTGGTCACCGTTGAGCCGGCCAGCACCGCGAAGTCCCCCGCCGTACCCAGCACGATGCCAGCCCTGGCTGGCGGGGCCAGGCTGGCGAGCATGACAATCGCCGGCAGAATGAGGTCCTTACATCGTATGAAACACTCCTCTTGGTAGAAAAAGGCCGAAGTCGTGCATAAATAGACGTTTCAGCCCCAAAAAAAGCCGACGCGGCGGAGCATCCGAGGTACTCCGCCGCGCCGGCTTACTGTCCGACGGGCCCCCGGTCAGGCCGGGTTGCCCTTCATCCAGTCATCCGACGCTATCCCATTCAGTTCCGACTGGACCTGATACCAGGTCCGATGGGCCCCGAATTTAGAACATCTTTTTCGCTCTCTTTGGTAAAAACAAGCGGTGTTTGCGGAAATCAACGTGCGATTTTGTTCGATTGGGCGATCCGGACGAAGGCCCATCCGGGATCGGGCGAGTCCGCCGACCGTTCGAGGCGGCATTGATGCCGACGACGCTAGAGATGGCCCGGTCCCCGAGGGGGAGCCGGGCAAAGTCAGGCTTCCAGCGGCACGTTCCAGTACGCGTCGGAGAGGAACCGCGACCAGCTTGCGATCCTCGCGCCGCTCGCGTCGTACAGGGGTTTCCACGACGGACGCACCGGGGCGCGTCGGAGTTTCATGCTGGCCTGGTCGGGCGTCCGGTTCGCCTTGTGCGCATTGCACGCGACGCAGGCCAGCACGCAGTTTTCCCAGGTCGTTTGCCCCCCCTGTGATCGGGGTAGCACGTGGTCGATCGTCAGTTCCTCCGTACCGGGCTGGCATCCGCAGTACTGGCAGGTTGAGTGATCGCGCTTGAACAGGTTGCGTCGGCTGAAGGTCACCGTCTGGTGGCGTGCCCGGTCGTGCCGGGTCAGCGCCAGGACCTCCGGCACGCGCAGGCGGAAGCGTACCGTACGGATAAAAGGCTCGCCTTCTTTCGGCGTGAGCCTGGACCAGTCCGTCCAGTCA
>JAKAUH010000646.1 GCA_021818605.1 Planctomycetota bacterium | reverse complement strand
TCTGATGGCCGCCAACAAGTGGACCGAGGCCAGACCCTATGCCGAGGCGGCGGCCGAGACCTGGGCCGCCTGGGCGATGGCCTGCGCCGCGGACTGCTGCGAGGGCCTGCTCGACTGGGATCGCGCAGAGATCTGGCTACGACGCAAGTCCGAGCGATACGTCGGCAGCTCATGGCCCGACTGGTATCTGTTCTGCCTCCGGACCGGCCACGGCAATATCGAGATGGCCCGCGCCTTCGTCGAGAGTTACCTCTCGGCCGTCGCCGAGCGTCCCGACCTGCTCAGCCCCGGCCCGGCCGGGTTCTTCGCCTGGTCCTCCGGCGAGATCAAGCCGGCACTCGATCTCCTCGACAGGGCATACCAGCGAGAGCCGGGAATCGTCTACGGGATCGCCCGGATCCTCCTCGCCGACGAGCTGGGCGATAAGGCCCGGCGCGACGGGTTGATCGGCGAGTTCAGCGCGCGATTCAAGAACTACCCGCGGGTCGTGACCCTCTGTGAGATGATCCGTGACGCTCCGATCGTCGAGAAGAAGGCCAGTCTCAACCTCGATGACGTGGACAGCGTACTCAAGAAGATGCCCGCGCGCACGCGGGGCGACGGCGAGTTCCTCGTCGGCCGGTTCCTGCTGAAGCATGGCCAGCCCCGTATGGCCCAGAAATACCTCCAGCGCTGCGGCGAGGCGCCCGAGCCGTATATCTGGGTCAAGGCGATGGCTGCCGATTCCGCTCGCACCATCCTGAAACGCGAGGCGCTTTGATCGAGGCCCATCGGGTAGGGATGTCGCTTTCCGGAGCGGCCCGCCATGACGATACCGCTACCGCGGATCACGGTACGAGGGCTGATGGGTCTCGTCGCCCTGGCGATCATCGCGATGGCGATGACCGTGGGCGACGAGACCGTCAGCTATTCGTGTCACCTGTGCCACAACCGCAAACACGTCGTCTCACGTCTTCTGCTAGGGCTCCGGTTCAACCCGCGCGAGGCCCAGACGACACGTTTCCCCACCAGATCCGGTCATCGCCACGACTGGTATCAGTACAGCCGGGACTGGAGCACGGTCGCCGGCGGCGGCGCTGCCTGCTCGTCGCTGATGTACCAGGACGGCAGCGACGCCCCAGACGGAAACCCGTAGCGGGCGGCCCCCGATCGATGGGGCGACGCGTTTCATTTCCGCCATCGCGTTGCCGCGACTCCTCGAATCCGGTAATATGACGGTCGCTGCTCAAGATGGGCAGCGACCTTGCTGGGCTACGGCGGCCCCGGTTCGCGATCGATCGCGAACGCGGGTTTTTTTGTGCGCGCAGGGCTGCGCCCCCTCGTTCGCCGGCTCCCCTGCAAAGGATAACGATCATGGATCGCCGCCCGCGCATCGTGGTGGTGGGAAGCTCGTTCGCCGGATTCACCGCGGCGCTGAAGCTGGCCGAATCGCTCCGTACCGGCGGCCAGGGCCCCGAGGCCCAGATCACGGTGATCTCCAACACCGAGGTCTTCACCTTCATGCCTTCGCTGATCTGGCTGCCCTTCAGGGTGAGGACGCGGGAGCAGGTGACATTTCCGCTCCGTCTTCCGCTCGAAAGGCACGGCGTGGCGCTGCTCATCGACACCGCCGAGCGGATCGATCGCGGCACGCGCGAGGTCGTCACCTCTGATCGGCGCATTCCGTACGACTACCTCGTCATCGGCACCGGTCCGAAGGTCCATTTCGACGCCGTTGACGGACTCGGGCCCGACCGCAACGGCAAGAAGGGGTATACACACAGCATCTGCAACCTCGACCACGCCGAGGATACTCGCAAGGCCTGGGACGACTTTCTGCGCGATCCGGGACCGGTCGTCATCGGGGCCGTCCAGGGGGCCTCCTGCTTCGGCGCGGCGTACGAGTTCGTTCTGAACCTCGCCTACCAGGTCAAGAAGCACGGACTCAAGGACAGGGTTCCGATCACCTACATCACGGCCGAGCCCTATCTCGGGCACTTCGGCATCGGCAACTTCGGCTCGGCGCGGAAGCTCACCGAGCTGTTCTTCGAGAAGATGGGGGTCGCCTGGCGCATCAACCAGGTCGTGGACCATGTCGAGCAGGGGAACGTCGTGCTGGCCGATGGCGAGCGCCTGCCATTCAAATTCGCGATGCTGATCCCGCCGTTCCGCGGGGTGGACGCGATCACGCGGAGCCCCGGCCTGGGAAACGCGGCGGGCTTCATCGAGGTCGAGGACACCTACCGGCATCGTCAGGATGAGCGTGTCTACGCGGCGGGAGTCGCCGTCGCCGTTCCGCCTCCAGGCAAGACCCCGGTTCCCTGCGGCGTGCCCAAGACCGGCTATCTGACCGAGGAAATGGCCAAGGTGGCCGCGCACAACATAGTCGCCGACATCCGCGGCGAGGATCACGTGAAGCTGCCGTTCGCCAGCATCGATGCCAAGTGCATCCTCGACGCCGGCAACACGGGCGTGATCATGACCGCCGACCACATCCTCGAGCCGCGCAGCCACGCCTGGCTCATCCCCGGCCCCGAGGCCCACTGGGCCAAGCTGGCCTTCGAAAAGTACTTCATGGCGACCCACAAGCGCGGGTATGTCTGAGTCGCCGGGCTTCGAATCGAATCGAATCGATTCGATTCGATTTGCCGCGGCGCCGGCCGGGATTCAGCCGGCGTCGCGCACCTCGACCTTGGGGAACAGCGGCGCCGGCTTGCCGGCCGACAGTGGTGCGGTCACGTGCAGCCCGACCTGATTGAGCGGCGTCAGGGCGTCCGCGTAACGCACGCGGTCCCACGGGGTCGTCTCGTCGAAGTTGAAGGCCCGGTAGTACGATTCCGCCGTGCGCGGCAGGAATGGCTTGATCAGGATCGCGGCGGCCCGCATCCAGTCGGCCAGGTTGACCAGCACGGCCCGGCAGGCTTCGGGATCGGTCTTCGCCAGCTTGAAGGGCTTCGTCTCGTCGATGAAGCGCTGGCCCGGCTCGATGACCTCGCGCCAGATTCGCTGGAGGGCGACGTTGTACTCGAAGGCGCCGACCTGCTCACGCACCGACGTTACGAGTGCCTGGAAGTCGATCCCCTTGCGCCACTGGGTCGCGTCGACCGGCTCGCCCGCGAGCCGCCCTTCGAGATACCTGGCCCACATGGTGAGCGTGCGGCTGTAGTTGTTGCCGAGCTTGTCGGCCAGGTCGGCGTTGTACACCGACGCGAACCGCTCGAACGAGAACTCGCCGTCGCCGCCGAACGGGCACTGGCTCATGAAGTAATACCGGAACGCCTCCGCCGAGAACTTCTCGACCAACTCCATCGGCTCGACGACGTTGCCCAGGCTCTTGCTGAGCTTCTGGACCTCGCCGGTCTCCTCGTTCTTGCGGTAGACGAAGCCGTGGCCGAAGACCATTCGCGGTAGCGGCAGCCCGGCCGACATCAGCATGGCCGGCCAGAGGGCGCAGTGGAACCGCGTGATGTCCTTGCCGATCACGTGCATGTCCGCCGGCCAGAGCCGGGCGAAGCGCTCGTCATCGGTGCCGTAGCCGATCCCGGTGATGTAGTTGAGCAGGGCGTCGAACCAGACGTAGATCGTTTGCTCGGGGTCGAACGGCGTCTTGATCCCCCACGCGAAGCCCTTGCGCGTGATGGCGACGTCCTTCAGCTCGGATTCCACCAGGCTGAGGATCTCGTTCCGCCGGCTCTCGGGCTGGATGAACTCGGGATGCGCGGCGTAGTGAGCCAGCAGGCGCTCGCGATAGGCCGAGAGCCGGAAGTAGTAGTTATCCTCCTCGACCCAGGTCAGCGGTGTGTTCGGATGATTCGGGCACTTGCCACTGCCCTCGGCAACTTCCTTCTCGGTCTTGAACGCCTCGCAGCCGGTGCAGTAATGCCCGGCATATTTGCCCTTGTAGATGTCGCCCGCGTCGTACACGGCCTGGATGAACTTCCGGCAGCCGACGTGGTGGCGTTCCTCGCTCGTCTGGATGAAGTCGTCGAACGAGATCTCCAGAGCGCGCCAGACATCCTGGAACTGCCGGGCCATGTCGTCGACATAGGCCCTGGGTTCGAGGCCCATCTCGCGGGCACGCTGGGGGACCTTGATGGTGTTCTCGTCGTTGCCCATCAGCATGTGGACGGAGGCGCCTTCCATGCGGCGGAAGCGGGCCTGCACGTCGGCGCCGATCTTCTCGAACGCGGTGCCGATGTGCGGGCGGCTGTTGGGGTAGTCGATGGCCGTCGTGATGTAGTAACGATCCCCTGAATCAGTCATCCCCGTCCTCACGTCCGTCGGGCTTTCCAGCCCGACGCTCTTCAGTAGGTCAGGCATTCTTGCCCGACGCCCAGGCCCCGTCGGGCTTTCCAGGCCGCCCGACTTCCAGTCACGCCCGCGATTCCGTCGGTTCGCCCGCCGGCCGATCGCGGCCCGTTCCATCACCCTACCATAAGAGCCGGGCGGAGGATGAGGAAGACGCGATCGACCGGAGTGGACGCTGGGCGTCAACCAGCGCGGCGGCGGGTCCAGACGACGGCCCAGGCGGCCATGCCGACGGCGATGAGCATCGTGCCGGGCTCCGGCGTCGACGTCGGGATCAGGTTCTGCGGCTCGGTGGTCGGCGGCGAGGTACCGCCCGAGGTGCTCGTCCCGCCTGTCGTCGTCGGCGTCGGGATGATCGCGGGCGGCGTCCACCGTGCCTTTGCAATTCGGTGCAGCGCGGGCGAGAGCTTCGGGTGGTAGTGCGCGAACCGCGCCGGATCGAGACTCTGCTTCCACATCAGGAACGCGATCATCGGCCGGCCCACAGCCCGGTCCGCCCGGATGCTGTGCCAGATCGACGCGATGAGCGCCTCGGTCACGGGCGGATGCGTCACGCGGGTCCACATCCCGGGGCCGCCGTGCAGGTAGCCCGACCAGTCGGCCGTGGCCTGGGCTCGGACGTCGTTCACCCGGACGTCGTTCACCCGGGCCTCGCGCGCCCGGGCGTGATGGAGCGCCGACGCACTGGCGCCGCCTCCCCCCTGCGCCGCGAGGACGATTCCCGTCAGCCCGACCACCCAACCACGACTCAGCCCAGAACCACGCGATTTTCGCACGATTCCCTTCATGGATCACCCATTTTGTCAGAGCGGGAACAGCGAGGTGTCAGCGGACCCCAGTCCGGGGCGAACCTCACCGTCCTGCCTTCATTCATCGGATGTGCGAGGGAGAAAGGACGAACCGATTATGACGAGAAACCGGATTCTGTCCATCGTACATTGTGGATATGGGTGGTATGGGTGGTCTGGACGGACTGTTTGCCCGGTCCGTTATCTGGACGATCAGCCGGGACGTCGCTCCGGGCTTGCTGGATCGGCGGAACGTGCGGACGTTGAAGGAGCCCGCCGGCGCGGTTATCTTGACGAGATGGACCCGGTCGGCGGCCTGTTCAGGAGGTTCGATTACCCCGGCGCGAAAGATCCTCGAAGTCGGTCGGGCCTTCTTGCCCGACACTCAGGCCCCGTCGGGCAAGAAGGCCCGACGGACTTTCCTGCCGGCGTAAGACTGGCCGCGCGAGCGCGAAGACGAGAGCCCGAAAGGTCCCAGCAGGAGAATCGACCCATGGCGACGGCGGTTGCGTCCCAGATGAACGGCCAGATGTACATCGACGGAGCCTGGTGCGATGCCCGGGACGGTCGGAAGCTCGACGTGATCAACCCGGCGGACGAGAGCATCGTGGCGGAGGTCGCCCACGGCGGGCGCGCCGATGCCGATCGCGCCATCGAGGCGGCGGCTCGGGCATTCCCAGCCTGGCGGGCCACGTCGGTCCAGGACCGGGCGAAGATCCTCAAGAAGACCGCCGACCTGATGCGCGACCGGGCCGACCAGATCGCCCGGACGTTGACCTCGGAGCAGGGCAAGCCGCTGCTCGAGGCAAAGACCGAGGTCCTGCACACCGCCGACACGTTCGAGTGGTTCGCCGAGGAGGGCAAGCGGGCGTATGGCCGGATCATCCCGGCGTGGAACGTGACGAAGCGGCATTACGCGATCTCGCACCCGATCGGCGTGGTGGGCACGATCACGCCCTGGAACTTCCCCGCTGCACTGCCGAGCCGCAAGATCGCCCCGGCGCTGGCCGTGGGCTGCACGGTGGTCAGCCGCCCGGCCGACCAGACGCCGCTGACCCTGATCCAGATGTTCGAGTGCCTGGCCGAGGCCGGGCTGCCGCCCGGCGTGGCCAACCTGGTGATCGCCGAGGCCGTGCCCTTTGCCGATGCCCTGTTCGAGCACCCGGCGGTGCGGAAGATCAGCTTCACCGGGTCCACCCGCGTCGGCAAGGAGCTGATCGGCCGCTCGGCCGCCCAGGTCAAGCGGCTGAGCCTCGAGCTCGGCGGCCATGCGCCGCTGATCGTCTTCCCCGATGCCGACGTCCAGCAGGTCGCCCAGGCCGCGGTGATCGGCAAGTTCCGCAACAACGGGCAGGTCTGCATCGCTCCGTCTCGGTTCTACATCCATGAGAAGATCGCCGGTGATTTCACCGATGCCGCCGTCGAGCTGGCGCGGAACCTCAAGGTCGGTAACGGGCTCGAGGCGGGCATCCAGGTCGGGCCGATGATCGAGGCCCGGGCGCTCGACAAGACCTCGGCGCTGATCGAGGATGCGCGCTCGAAGGGAGGCAAGATCCTCACCGGCGGCGGCAAGTCGAGCCGGTTCGACAGGGGCTACTGGTTCGAGCCGACGGTGATCCGCGAGGTCAACGGCGAGATGAAGATCATGACCGAGGAGCCTTTTGCCCCGGTGATGCCGCTGCTGGATTTCTCGAAGATCGACGAGGTGATCGCCGCGGCGAATAACACGCCATACGGCCTGGCGGCGTATGTCTTCACGAATGACCTGACGGTCGCCACCCGGATGGCCGAGGGGCTCGAGGCCGGGATTATCGGCATCAACGACCCCGTGCCGGCCACGCCTCAATGCCCGTTCGGCGGCATGAAGGAATCCGGCCTCGGCCGCGAGCTGGGGAGCGAGGGACTTCAGGCGTACCTGGAGACGAAGTACGTCTCGGTCGGGCTGCGGCAAGGGTGATCGTGGAGCACCGAGGAGAAGCCGACGATGAGCACGACCACCGAGGCTCCGGCCCGGCTACACCTCCAGGGCGTGGAGATGTCCGTCGAGGAGTTCCTCGCGCTGCCCGATGATGGAATCCACCGTGAATTGATTCGAGGGACGGTGCGGGAGTTTCCGGGCGATGATGAAGTGCCCCTGAGGAGCCCGTGCGTGACGGTACGGAATCGCATTCACAGCCGCGTCGTGATCCGCATCGGACAATCGCTCGCCAACTGGATGGATACGCGACCGGAGCCGCGAGGCGAGGTCGTCGGCGGTGAAGTGGGCTTCCGCCTCAAGGGGACGCCGGAATCCCTGGTCGGGATCGACGTGGCGGTCGCGTCGGCCGAGCAGGTGGCGATGCTCGGCCCGGAAGAGAGGATCTACAACGGTCCTCCGCTTTTGGCCGTCGAGGTGCTGTCTCCCTCCGACACGCACCAGGATCTCGTCGACACGGTGACGGGCTACCTGGAGGTTGGCACCGTCGTCTGGATCGTCGATCCCGACCTGAAGATGCTGACGATTTACCAACCCCGTTGCGAGCCTCGAATGGTGACAGCACGCGACGAGATCAAGGATGAGCCTTACCTGCCAGGGTTCCAGGCGAGCGTCGCCCGCTTCTTCCAGTGAACGGATCAGCGGGTCGGGTCGATCGTCGTTACGACACCACCGGCAGCGCCAGCTTCTCCTGCCGCTGCTTCTCCTTGGCGACGTACGACGCCAGCGGAGCGGTCTCCTCGTGGAACCGCTCGACCTCCTCGAGCAGCGCCTCGACCATCTCGTGCTCCTTGACGTGGCGGATCGGCACGCCGCGCTTGAAGATCACGCCCTTGCCCGAGCCGGCGGCGATGCCCAGGTCGGCCTCCTTGGCCTCGCCAAAGCCATTGACCAGGCAGCCGAGGATGCTGATTCGAAGCGGGTTCTTGAGCCCCTTCATCTTCTCCTCGACCTCGGCGACGATCCGCTCGAGGTCGATATCCAGCCGGCCGCAGGTCGGGCAGGCGACGACCTCGGGCTGGGTGACGCGGCGGTCGCAGGCGCGCAGGATGTCGAAGCCCGCCGCGATCTCGGGCACCGGGTCGCCTAGCAAGGAGACGCGGATCGTGTCGCCGATGCCGCGGAGCAAGATCGAGCCAATCCCCGCCGCGCTCTTGAGCGTTCCGTACTCGCGCGAGCCGGCCTCGGTGATCCCGACATGAGTCGGATAATCGCTCTGCGCGGCGTACTGGGTGTAGCACTCAACGGCGGTCGGCACGTGGCTGGCCTTGAGGCTGACGATCATCAGCCGGTAGCCCAGGCTCTCGGCGGTCTCGATGTGCCGCAGGGCGCTCTCGACCATCGCCTCGGGGCACGGGAAGCCGTACTTGTCGATCAGGTCCTTCTCGAGGCTGCCCGAGTTGACGCCGATCCGCATCGGGATGCCCCTGTCCCGCGCCTTGCGGACGACCTCCTTGAACCGCTCCTCGCCGCCGATGTTCCCGGGGTTGATCCGGATCTTGTCCACGGCCGGCCGGCCCGAGGGCGTCACGGCATCCAGGCACGCCAGGGCCATCCGGTAGTCGAAGTGGATGTCCGCGATCAGCGGGATGTTGATCCGGTCGCGGATCAGCTTGACCCCCTCGACGTCGTCCTTCTTGGGGACGGTCACGCGGACGATCTCGCAACCCGCCTCTTCCAGGCGGTGGATCTGGTCGAGGGTTGCCTCGACGTCGAACGTGTTGGTCGTCGTCATCGACTGGACCCAGATCGGCTGCTCGCCGCCGACGATATGATCCCCGACCCCAACCTCGCGCGTCCTGTGCCGCCGGACCGTCGTCGAGTACGCCATGGCCTGGTCGTCCGTCCTGAAGTTGTGCTGAACCAACCGTTTGCGCCCGTTTTACTTGCGCCGATCACATGCCGTTATCGTAATCAAAGGGCGCCGGGGGGTCAAGGTGAGCGGCGTGATTGCCCTACAGGCCCGCGCCTCGCTGATGTTAAGATAAGGGCGTGCTCGGCCGAAGCCCGCTCTCGCGCATGGAGGCCATTCGGATGCCGGCCAGAGATCGATACCACAATTGCGTCCGGAATGCCCTGATCAAGGACGGGTGGGCCATCACGCATGACCCATTGCGGATGTCATGGGGAGGCAGAGACCTGTACGTCGATCTGGGGGCAGAGGAGCTCGTGGCCGCGGAGAAAGCTGGTCAGAGCATCGCCGTGGAGATCAAGGGATTTCTGGGGCTGTCGGAGATGGACGACCTGGAGAAGGCGCTCGGCCAATTCGCCTTGTACCGATCGGTGCTGGCCATGACCCATCCCGGCTGGACTCTCTTCCTGGCTGTGCCGGAAGACACCGTTTGCGACGTCTTCGACCAGCCCATCGGGCGTCTCGTGATCGAGGACCATTCGGTCAAAGTATTTGGGTTCGACCCTGCCAACGAGGTGATCACACGATGGATGCCACAGAGCGTGATCGAGACACCATCGAATCCATACTGATCGAGTACACGAAGATCCCGTACTCTCACGGGGACTTCTGGACGGAGGCCGTCTTCGACCGGACGCGCGATCGCTATGTCTTGATGAACGTCGGCTGGGACAACAAGAAGCGGGTCCACTACTGTCTGGTCCACATCGACATCATCAACGGCAAGCTGTGGATTCAGTGCGACGGGCTGGAGCATGGGGTTGCCTCCGAGTTGCTCGAGGCAGGAATTCCCAGGGACCGGATCGTCCTGGCTTTCAAGTCCCTTGAACGGCGTCGCCTGACGGACTTCGCTGTCGCATAAGGACCTCGGGACGCGCCTCGCGACGATGGCCCGGCCGATACGCGCCGATCCCCCACGGCCCGGCTCCTCGTGTGGAAGGCGACCCATGAACGCCCCGCTGTCGTGGCGTCCCCGAAGAATCCGGCGCCCCGGTCCAGCGCGACCCCGGGCCGGTCGGCGGGCCGGACGAATCCGCCCGCCTGCCCGATCCGAATCGAATCGAATCGACCCGTCCGCGCCCGGCCGGCCGATCGATTTACTCCACGGCCGGCACCGCACCGGCGCGGCGGCGGCGACGCCGGCGCCAGGAGTATCCCAGCCCGGCCAGGAGGGCCGTGCCGGCCTGGAACAGGGTGGAGGGCTCGGGGACCGAGGCGGTGACCAGATTGACCGTTACCACACCGTTGCCGCTCTGGACGCCGGCCTTGACGAAGGTGGTCCCGGCCTCGAAGTCGGCGGCCAGGTACGATCCTCCCCCGCCGCCGCCGAAGGCGAGGCCGCCGCCGCCGCCGCCACCGCCGGAATAGCCCCCTCCGCCGCCGCCGCCGACGTTGCCGCCCCCGCCGCCGCCGCCATAGCCGCCCCCGCCGCCACCGCCGGAGCCTGCTCCGCCGACAAAGCCGGAGTACCCGCCGCCGCCGGCACCACTGTCGGAGCCGGTACCAGAAGAACCATCGCCGGACCAGCCGCCGCCGCCGCCACCACCCAGTCCGCCGCCGCCACCACCACCCAGTCCGCCGCTGCCGCCGCCGCCGCCGCCACCGACGCCGCCGCCGCC
>JAKAUH010000358.1 GCA_021818605.1 Planctomycetota bacterium | reverse complement strand
CAGGGCCATCAGCTTGGGCAGGCCGCACTGGTGCAGGTGCAGGTTGGGCCCGATGACGATGACCGAGCGGCCCGAGTAGTCGACCCGCTTGCCCAGCAGGTTCTGGCGGAACCGGCCCTGCTTGCCCTTGATCATGTCGGTCAGCGACTTGAGCGGGCGGTTGGAGCTGCCCAGCACCGGCCGCTTGCACCGGTTGTTGTCGAACAGCGCGTCGACGGCCTGCTGGAGCATCCGCTTCTCGTTGCGGATGATGACCTCGGGAGCGTTGAGGTCGACGAGCTTCTTGAGCCGGTTGTTCCGGTTGATGATCCGGCGGTACAGGTCGTTCAGGTCGCTGGTGGCGAAGTTGCCCGAGTCGAGCAGGACCAGCGGGCGGAGATCCGGCGGGATCACCGGGATGCACTCGAGCACCATCCACTCGGGGCGGTTGTCGCTGTCACGCAGCGCCTCGACGACCTTGAGCCGCTTGGTCAGGTCCTTGATCTTCTGCTTGCTCGAGGTATCAACGAGCTGCTGGCGGAGATCCCTGGAGAGGGTCACCAGATCGAGCCGCATGAGGAGCTTGCGGACGGCCTCGGCCCCCATGTCGGCCTGGAACGCCTCGCCGTACTGCTCCTTGGCCTTGCGGAATTCTTCCTCGGTCAGGAGCATCCGCTCCTTCATCGGCGTGTCGCCCGGGTCGACCACGACGTAGTCCTGGAAGTAGATGATCCGCTCCAGGTTGGTCGTGCGCATGTCAAGCAGCGTGCCGAGGCGGCTGGGCATGGCCTTGAAGAACCAGATGTGGACGACCGGCGCGGCCAGCTCGATGTGGCCCATCCGCTTGCGCCGCACGCGTGAGTGCGTCACCTTGACGCCGCAGCGGTCGCAGATCATCCCCTTGTACTTCATCCCGCGGTACTTGCCGCAGGCGCATTCCCAGTCCTTCTCAGGGCCGAAGATCCGTTCGCAGAACAGGCCGTCCTTCTCCGGGCGGTACGTCCGGTAGTTGATCGTTTCGGGCTTCTTGACTTCCCCGAACGACCAGCTCCGAATGTCGTAAGGGCTGGCCAGCCCGATCTTGACGGCGCCGTAGTCATTGATACGATCGTAGGCACTTTCGCCCATGCTCACGAGACACTCTCCTCTGCACGTCCCGGGACGTGCGGATGTCGGGGGGTGGTTGGTGGGTGAAAGCGACGGCCTGCCCCCATCCCCGCGGATGGACATGGGTCGGCCGCTCGAGGTGTCCGCTCATCTCAGCCCGGCATCGTGTCGGGATACCCGGCCGATGGCCGCTTGGTCATGCGACAGCCCGCCCGTCCGCTGCCAACGCAACGAAAAAAAGTCCGCGGGTCGATCCTCCGGACACACCATGAGGACCGCCGCGGTCGAGTACCCGGTCGTCCCAGACCCTTTTTTGCCCATCCGGCACCCTCCCTGACCGGATTGTGGGAAGACTCGCGGAGCCCAGACCCCGGGCCGCAAACGCGCAGGCGCCCTCGCCCACTCGATCGCGTCTGGAGCGGTTCCCGATAAAGTCGCATCCTGTCATCGTACGCAATCCACGAACCGATTCCAAGGAAAATCTTCTTGACAGCGCGGTTTTTTTCTGAAGATGCGCGGTAACACCGGAAGGTCATCGCTCGTCGTCTCAAGCAGACTGCGCCACGGTAACCCGGTGAGCGGGAAGGTGGAGCAAGCAGGACATCGGGGGTTCGTCAGACGATTTCAACCGCAAGGTCGGGGAAACGAGTCAACTGTGCGTCACTGGTGAGGAACGCGGTGCAACCGCTCTCGACGGCCGCCGCCAGGTGCAGGGCATCGGGCGTCTTGAAGTTGTGCGTTGCGCGGATCTCGGCGGCCCGGCGGAAAATCGCCCCGGTGAAGTTCACCAGGTCGGCCACCCGGACGTCGAAAAACCTATCGAAGTCGCCCACCCTGCCAGCGTCCTGGCCTCGCAACGGCACCACCAGGCACTCGAGACGAGCCAGTTCACTGGACACCAGGATGATTCCCGAGGCCGTTAGCCGGGCATCCACTGCCGCCGCGAATGGCATCACTCGTTCGACGTAATAGATGATCGGGGCCGAGTCCAGGTCCAGTCGCATTCCTACTCGTCCCAGCTCTCCCGCTCGGCCCGCAGAGATGCATCCACCTCGTCGCGGGTGCGTGGAACATGTCCGCGCGCCTCATGACGCTTCTGCAACCAGGCCAGGAACTCATCGTGCGATATCTTCGCCGCCGCCTCGGCGAGTTCGACGATCACTCGCACCTTGCCGCCGGAGCGCGGTATCGGCTCATCCAGGCGGATCGTGCGCGAATCCGACAGCGAGCCGGTCACCACAAAAGCCTGTTGCATGGCCTCACCTCTTCGCCGCCGCCTTCAACCGTAGCGACGATCGTACCGATGGTCGTGGTGCGGGTGAAACCCACCGGCGTAAAGCCCTGGGATTCGGTGGGTTACACCCACCCTACAAGATACCATCCTCGGCCCGATCTCAGATGCGCTTCTTCTCGAGCTGCATGTTGAGCCCCAGGCCGCGGATTTCGTTGGTGAGCACATCGAAGCTGGCGGGGGTGCCGGCCTCGAGGGTGTTCTCGCCCTTGACCATGCTCTCGTAGATCTTGGTGCGGCCCTCGACGTCGTCGGACTTGACCGTCAGCAGTTCCTGGAGGATGTAGGCGGCGCCATAGGCCTCGAGCGCCCACACTTCCATCTCGCCGAACCGCTGGCCGCCGAAGCGGGCCTTGCCGCCCAGCGGCTGCTGCGTGATCAGCGAGTACGGGCCGGTGGCGCGGGCATGGATCTTGTCGTCGACCAGATGGTGGAGCTTGAGCATGTAGATATAGCCCACGGTGACGCGCTGGTCGAACCGGTCGCCGGTGCGGCCGTCGTACAGCTCGGCCTTGCCGTTCTCGGGCAGGCCGGCGTCCTTGAGGCACTGGCGGATGGTGTCCTCGCTGGCGCCGTCGAAGACCGGGCAAACCGCCTGGAAGCCCAGCTTGGCGGCCGCCCAGCCGAGGTGCGTCTCCAGGATCTGGCCGACGTTCATACGGCTCGGCACGCCCAGCGGGTTCAGCAGGATCTCGACGCCCGTGCCGTCGGCGAGGAACGGCATGTCCTCCTCGGGCAGGATCTTGGCGATCACGCCCTTGTTGCCGTGGCGGCCGGCCATCTTGTCGCCGACCGAGATCACCCGCTTGGTGGCGATGTAGACCTTGACCATCTGGAGCACGCCCGAGGGGAGCTCGTCGCCCCGCTTGAGGCTGTTGATCCGCCGCTCCTTCTCGTCCTTGAGCGACTCGATCCGCGGCGCGTACTGGCGGACGGCCTCGCGGGCCTTCGCCACCGCGTCGGGGCTGCGGATGTCCAGTGCCTCGAGCTTGAAGCGATCGGACTCCTCGACCATGTCCTTCGGGTCCTTGGCGCGGCCCATCGCCTTGCCGGTGCTCGGGTCCGTCACCGGGCCGCCGATGGACTCCTCGATCGCCTTGATCATCTGCTTGTATTCGTCGGCGATCCGGACATTCTCCGCGGCCTCGGTATCCTTCAACTCCTTCTCGAAGGCCTTGCGTTCGTCCTCGTTCAGGCTCATCCGCCGGCTGAACCGCTGGGTGTTGATCACGATCCCCTCGACGCCCGACGGGACCTCCAGCGAGTCGTTCTTCACGTCCTCGCCGGCCCGGCCGAAGATCGCGTGCAGCAGCTTCTCCTCGGGGGTCAGCTCGCTCTTGCTCTTGGGCGCCACCTTGCCAACCAGGATATCGCCCGGCTTGACGTACGTGCCGACCAGCACGACGCCGTTCTCATCGAGGTTGCGCAGCGCCTTCTCGGAAACGTTGGGAATGTCGCGGGTGAACTCCTCGCGCCCCAGCTTGGTCTCGCGGATCTCGATCTCGAATTCCTCGATATGGATCGAGGTGTAGACGTCGTCGCGCACCAGCTTCTCGCTGATGATGATCGCGTCCTCGAAGTTGTAGCCATCCCACGCCTGGAAGGCGGCCAGGACGTTGCGGCCCAGGGCCAGCTCTCCCTTGTAGGTGGAGGCGCCGTCGGCCAGGATGTCTCCCTTCTTGACCTTCTGGCCCACCTGGACGATCGGCTTCTGGTTCAGGCAGGTGCGCTCGTTCAGCCCGACGTACTTGCGCAGCTTGTAGATCTGGGTATGGTCCAGGATCACGCGGGTCGCGTCGACGTAGGTGACCGTCCCGTCCTGCGCCGCCTTGACAACCATGCCCGAGTTCATGGCGACCGAGTGTTCCAGCCCGGTCGCGACGATCGGCGGCTCGGCGACCAGGAGCGGCACCGCCTGGCGCTGCATGTTCGAGCCCATCAGCGCCCGGTTGGCGTCGTCGTGCTCGAGAAACGGGATCAACCCGGCCGAGACGCCGACCATCTGCTTGGGTGAGATGTCCATGTACTGGATCTGGTCGACCGACGCGGTGACGAAGTCGGTCTGGAACCGCGCCGTGATGATCGGACCCTTGAGCTTGCCGTGATCGTCGAACGCCGCGTCGGCCGGCGCGAGGTAGGCCTCGCTCTCCTCGTCGGCTCGCATCCAGACGACTTCCTCGGTCGTCTTGCCGTTCTTGATCCGCCGATAGGGGGTGATCAGGAAGCCGTACTCATCGACGCCGCCGTAGATGCCCAGCGAGCTGATCAGGCCGATGTTCGTGCCCTCGGGCGTCTCGATCGGGCAGATGCGGCCGTAGTGCGAGATGTGGACGTCGCGCACCTCGAAGCCCGCGCGCTTGCGGTTGAGGCCGCCCGGGCCCAGGGCGCTGAGCCGCCGCTCGTGGGTCAGCTGAGCCAGCGGGTTGGTCTGGTCGACGACCTGCGACAGCTCGCCGCGGCCGAAGAAGTACTCGATCGCCGCGCTGATGCTCTTGGGGTTGATCAGCGAGCGCGGGGTCATGTCCTCGGCGTCCTTGAGGCTCATCCGCTCCTGCACGGTGCGGCGGAGCTTCAGGAAGCCCTTGCGCAGCTCGTCCGCGGCCAGCTCGTCGATGGTGCGGAGCCGGCGATTGCCCAGGTGGTCGATGTCGTCGACGTGTCCCTTGCCGCGCCTCAGATTGAGGATGTACCGGATCGCGTTGACGTAGTCCTCGGGGTCCAGGGTCATCCGGTCCTCGGGGATGTCCTGGTTGAAGTTGCGGGGGATCCGAAACCGGCCGACCTTGCCGAGACGATAGCGGTTGGTGTCGAAGAACTTCTCGTGGAACAGCTCCTGCGCCTTCGCCAACTGCGGCGGATTGCCGGGCCGCAGCCGCTGGTAGATCCGCAAAAGCGCGCTTTCGTGGTCGGTTGTCGGGTCTTCCTGGAGCGACTGGAGAATCAGCGGGTCGCGTGCGTCCTTGAGGACCCGGATCGTGCCCAGGTTGCCGGCGTCGGCCAGGATCTGCGCCGAGGCCTTGGAGATCGTCGTGCCGCTATCGATCAGCACCTCGCCGGTCGTCGGGTCGACCACGTCGCCGCAGGCGACCCGGCCCTCGAGCCGGGCGGCCGCCTTGGGATCGGCCGAGTCGATGTCCTCGACCTCGTAGAACGCCTCGAGGATCGCGTCGTCGTTGGAGTACCGCGGGCTCATGGCGCGGAGGAGCGTCATGGCCGAGAACTTTCCCGACTGGTCGATGCGAACGCCCAGCGTGTCCTTCTTGGTGACCTGGAGCTCGATCCAGCTTCCGCGCTCCGGAATGACCCGGCAGGCGTGCAGCCGCTTGTCGCTCGACTCGATCTCGACGACGAAATCAACGCCCGGCGAGCGATGGAGCTGGCTGACGACCACGCGCTCGGCGCCGTTGATGATGAACTCGCCGCCGCCGATCATGATGGGCATGTCGCCGAGGTAGACGGACTCCTCGAGCGAGGTCTCGCCCTTGTTCAGCCGGAGCCAGACGTGCAGCGGGCGGCCGTAGGTCAGGCGGAGCTGGCGGCACTCGTCCGGGTCATAGCGCGGCTTGCCCAGATCATAGTGGAGATACTCGAGCTTGAGCGTCTTGTCGTAGCTCTCGATCGGGAAGATCTCGCGGAAGACCCCCTCGAGGCCCGCGTCGCCGCGCGTCTCGGCCGGCATGTCGGCCTGGAGGAAGCGCTCGTAGCTGCGGGTCTGGATCTGCGTGAGGTCGGGAACGGAGAACTCGTCGGAGATCCGGCCGAAGTTCCGTCTCTTGCCAGGGACGATTCGACGAACCGAGGTCGAGGTGGGCATGGGCTCGCGCTCCAGAGGGGGGATGAGTGGGCAGCGACGCGGGAGGCCGCGGTCCCCGGGGCCGGCCGTTCGCTGCGCGCCGGAACGCCCCGGGGCCGGGCGACCCTGTCGGCCGCCGAATCCGGGGCTGGGCGGATGTTGTCTATTCTACGGGTGGCCTGACGCCGGTGTCCGCGGAGGACAGGCCGGCGACGGCCGATCTCGGTCTGCTTAACTCGCTCGTCGGATTCGAATCACTTGATCTTGACAGTAGCGCCGGCGTCCTCGAGCTCCTTCTTGAGCTTCTCGGCATCCTCCTTGGCGATACCCGTCTTGATCTCCTTGGGTGCGGCCTCGACCAGATCCTTGGCCTCCTTGAGGCCCAGACTGGTCGCCGCCCGTACGACCTTGATGACGTTGATCTTGTTGGCGCCGATCGCCTCGAGGACGACGTCGAACTCGGTCTTCGCCGCGACCGGCTCGACGGAGCCGGCGGCGGGCCCGCCCTGCACGATCATCGGGGCGGCCGCCGCCGCCTCGAGGCCGTACGTCTCCTTGAGGTACTTGGTGAGCTGGAGGACCTCGAGCACCTTCATGTTGACCAGCGAGTCGCCCAGATTCGTGATGTTATCGGCGAACGCAGTCGTCGTGGCTTCCGCAGTGGACATCGGAGGAAAGATCCTTTCGTGACGAGATCGGGGATTCGTAAACCTTCGGTTTTTTTCGGGATATCGGATCGCGGCCGGTCGGCCCGGCTCGAAGGATCGGTCCGCCGCCGCGCGGCGGGTTGAGTCAGATCAGGTTGCGGACGCCTCGGCGTCTGTCGCCGTTGCGGACGCCTCGGCGTCTGTCGCCGTTGCGGACGCCTCGGCGTCTGTCGCCGTTGCGGACGCCTCGGCGTCTGTCGCCGTTGCGGACGCCTCGGCGTCTGTCGCCGCTCCGGCCTCACCGGGCGACTGGTTCTTCTCGACGAACGCCTCGAGCTGGCCGACCAGCGTGCTGGCGGGCGAGCCGACGAGCGCCAGCGCCTCGCGGGCGGGGCCGAGGAGCAGGGTGAGGATCTGGCCGATCAGCACCTCGCGGCTGGGCAGCTTGGTGATGTCCTCGACCTGTTCGGGGCCGACGACCACGCCGTCGACCACACCTCCCTTGATCACCGGCTTCTTGAGGGCCTTGACCTGACTGGAGAGCTCCTTGGCCAGCTCGGCGATGCCCTCGCCGCCCCACGCCGCCGCCGAGGCGCCGACGAGGTACTGCGACAGGCCCTCCATGCCCAGGTCGGCGAAAACGCGGCGGGCCAGGGTGTTCTTGAGCACCCGCAGGTGGATCGATTTCTTCCTCAGGTCGCGGCGGAGCTGGTATTCTCCCTGCGCGTCGAGGTCCTTCAGGTCCAGGATCAGCAACGACCGGTTATCGCCCAGGTCGGTCCGGAGCTGATCCATCATCAGTTCTTTAACATACTTGCTCATGGCGTCGACTCGCGTCCCTCATCGTGCGTTTGGGCCCGCTCGCTCTCGCCGCGGGGAGAGGCGCCTCGGCCCGATGGCCGGCACCTCCCGCGGCACTCCAGCTCAGGCCGAGATCGGGATGCCCGGGCTCATCGTGGCCGAGATGGTGATGGAGCGGATGTAAGTCCCCTTGGAGGTCGCCGGCTTGAGCGACCGCAGGTAGTTCAGGAAGGCATTGATGTTGTCGATGAGCTGCTCCTCGCTGAAGGCCAGCTTGCCGACGGGAACAGCGACGTTGCCCCCCTTGTCGTTGCGGAACTCGATCTTGCCGGCCTTGAACTCGCGCACCGCCGAGGCGATGTCGGTCGTGACGGTCCCCGAGCGCGGCGACGGCATCAAGCCGCGCGGGCCGAGCACCCGGCCCAGCGGGCCGACCACGGTCATCATGTCAGGCGTGGCCAGGGCGACGTCGAAGTCCATCGTCCCTCCCTTGACCTGCTGCGCCAGGTCGTCCGCGCCAACGATGTCCGCACCGGCGGCGCGGGCCTTCTCGGCATTATCCCCCTGCGCGAAAACCGCCACCCGCACGCTCTTGCCGATCCCGTGCGGCAGCGCCACCGACCCGCGGACGTTCTGGTCCGTCTGCTTTGGGTCAATCCCCAGATGCGTCGAAACCTCGACCGTCTGGTTGAACTTCGTCGTGTTGAACGTCTTCAACAGCCGCAGACCCTCGGTCAGCGGCATCGTCCCTTCGACCTTCTTCAGCTTCTCGCGCAGCGCCCGGAAACGCTTCGATTGCTTGGCCATGTATCGCTCCTGAGAGCTCCCGCCCGTGTCATCCAGCCCCGGCCGGCGGTGGAGTCCGGGGCCGTCCATTTCGTGGTCCGTGGTCCGTGGTCCGTGGTCCGTGGTCCGTGGGGGTCTGGGCCGGGTCATTTAACTCGTCGAGGGTTCTGCTCAACCCTGGACCACTGCCCGACACCACGACTTCATTGGCTCTCCACCACTGGCCACTGACCACTGAAAACTAACCCTTGATATCAACCCCCATGCTCCGTGCCGTGCCGGCGATGATCCGACAGGCGTGCTCAAGATCGCGGGCATTGAGGTCGTTCATCTTGGTCTCGGCGATCTTGCGGACCTGGTCGGCGGTGACCGTGGCGACCTTGGTCTTGTGTGGCTCGGGCGAGCCCGCGGCGATCCCGGCCGCCTGCTTCAGCAGCACGGCCGCCGGCGGGCTCTTGGTGATGAAGTCGAACGACCGATCCGAGTAGATCGTGATCTCGACGGGGATCGTCGTCCCCTTCATCTCCTTGGTTCGCTCGTTGAACTGCATCACGAACTGACCGATATTCACTCCGTGTTGCCCCAGCGCGGGGCCGACCGGCGGGGCGGGCGTCGCCTGGCCGCCGGGACACTGGAGCTTCACCTTCGCCGTCATCACTTTTGCCATCTGACTTGATCCTTTGCCATTGATCCTTCGTCACTGGTCCCGGACGATCCAACGGCCGCCGCGGAGTATCGGGGCGACCGGGACGGCGGCCATCGATGACGGTCCCTGGCTGGGCGCCAGGAGACCAACGACCAATGACCAATGACCAATGACTAGATTCGCTCAACCTGCCAGTATTCGAGGTCAACCGGCGTGGGCCGGTTGAAGATGATGAGCATGACCTTGACGAGTCCGCGTCCCTCGATGACCTCCTCGACGGTGCCCTCGAAGTTCTCGAACGGGCCGTCCTTGATCTTCACGCGGTCGCCGCGCTCGACGTAGATCTTGACCTTGGGGGCCTCGGCCGTGGTCTTCTCCTCTTCCTGATGGAGCATCTGGTTGACCTCCGTATCGGTCATCTTGGTCGGGGTGCCGTGGGCCCCGACAAAGTCGCCGACGCCCGGGGTCTCGCGGACCACAAACCAGGTCTTCTCGTTGAGCTCCATCTGGACCATGATGTAGCCGGGGTACGTCTTCCGCTCGACGATGCGCTTCTTGTTGTTGCGGATCTCGGTGATCTTTTCGGTCGGGACGACGATCTGGCCGAAGTACCGCTGGAGCCCCTGGATCTTGACCCGCTTCTGGAGTGCGTCGCGGATGGTATCCTCGCGCGAGCTTTGGACCTTCAGGACATACCAGACGAGTTCGGGCGGGGGCTCGTCATCGTCGTCGGCTGGCGGGGTCGCGGCGGCTTCGGCGGTCCGTTGCGGCTCGGTGACCGTGGTGGCGGCGGGTGATGCGGATTCGGATGCCGCCGTCCCGGCGGAGCCGACGGGGTGATCATGGACTGCCCCGGGCTGTCCGCCATCGGGGGTCTGCTCGTCAACCTCAATCGGCTCTTCGCGATGCGATGCGCCGGCGACTTCGGCGGCAGACGGCTCGGTTGCGTCGGCCGGAGTCGAGTCGGTCGGTTCGTGATTTGATTGGCTCATGGCTGGAGTCGCATCCGGATAGCAGGCTGGGGCCAGGGCTGTTCCATCTTCCGGCGTCATCGGATGCCGGGACATGCGGGCAAGGCGGGTCCGGTTGGGGTCTGTTCGGTTCGGATACGGTCGACTCGGTCCCGGGTCCAGTCAGCCGCCCATCTGCCGGATCGGGGCGATCTCACCCGGCGGGCCCCTGGCCCTCTCCAGGGCGAGGTGTCAGGCTAGGCTGTCGAACCGAAGCTCCCTCCGCCACCGAACATCAGTACGCCGATCTTCTGGAGAATGAACGTCCAGAGCCGATCGACGAAGAACAGGAACAACGCCATGATGACCACGGTCGAGAGCACCACGGTCGTCGCGCGGACCAGATCGTCCTTGCTCGTCCACGAGACCTTGTTCATCTCGGCCTCGGTGGCGATCAGAAAATCGGCGAATGGCGGGAACTGGAGGATACGAACGATCAGCCACCCGAAGGCGGCCGCGAAGGCCAGCGGAAGCCCGACCCGGAGGTACACGTCGTTGTCCTTCCACCCCTCGTACATCTGCCAGGCGCCG
>JAKAUH010000482.1 GCA_021818605.1 Planctomycetota bacterium | reverse complement strand
GGCCGTCCCGAAGTGGGACTTGGCGAAGTCCAGATCCATCTTATAGGGGTTTATGGTGCAGTCACAGTAGTGCCGTGCTCTCGAGGCCTACTGCGGCCGGACCCCGTCCTCGGCGGCGGGCCGGTTCGTGCTGGCCTATCACTACCTGACCGAGGGCCACACCCTGGCGGCCCTCGATCAGCTTCGGGAAGTCGCGGCTCTCCAGCCGCGCGACGGCCTCTCGCCGCAACTGGCGCGGCGACTGGAGCCGAACGCGGGAGCGGGAGTGGGAGCAGGAGCAGGCGCAGGCCCGGCGGTCGCGGCCGCGGGGTCTTCTTCCGGCGCAACTCCCTCGACGTCATCGGTCCTCGGTCCGTCGTCGACGTCTCCGTTCCAGGAGACCTCGGCGACGGTGCCCAGCACGGCCCTGGCGCCTCCTCCACAGCCGTCGACAGCGCCCGTGCGCGAGGGGCGGCTTGAGGGCACCTGGACGGCCCAGCCTGACAGGGACACGACGATCACGGTGACCTTCCCCGACCCGACCCACTTCAACTGGACGCTGACCCGACAGGGCCAGAGCCGGCAGCTCCAGGGGCGGCTGACCTACGGCAACGGCATTCTCACCCTGGCCCAGGACCAGGGCCCCGCCATCGTGGGCAACACGACCTGGACCGACGAGAAGCACTTCAAGTTTCAGGTCCCTGGCGGCGGGCCGGACGACCCGGGGTTGACATTCGCCAAGCAGTGACGCGAATGTTGAGCCTGGCTCAAGGTCGTCTGTCCTGAGGAAACGTCATGGCGAGCACATCATCGCCTGCAACGGACCTTCCGTCGGCAGGAGCCTGGAAGGACATACTCGAGGAGATCCTGCCGCCGCAGGGTCGATGGAGCGAGGAGGAGTACCTCGTCCTGACCGACCACCGCAACCGCCTGGTCGAGTTCACCGACGGCTTTCTGGAAATCCTCCCCATGCCGACGGATAAGCACCAGACGGTGTTGAAGTTCCTGTTCCTTGCCTTCTTCAGCTTCGTGGAACCTCGCGGCGGGAAGGTCCATTTCGCTCCTCTGCGGCTCCAGATCCGGCCGGGAAAATATCGTGAGCCCGATCTGCTGTTGCTGCTTTCCGCCGCGGATCCGCGCCGGCAGGACCGCTTCTGGCTGGGTGCCGACCTCGCCCTGGAAGTGGTGAGCGATGACAAGCCGGAGCGCGACCTGGTCGACAAGCGAGGTGACTATGCCGAGGGCCGGGTCGCCGAATACTGGATCGTGAACCCGTGGACCGAAACCATCACGGTGCTGTCCTTGCGGGGCGATGTGTATGAGGAAGCAGGCGTCTACCGACGCGGGGAATCGGCGTCTTCGGTGCTGCTGGTGGGCTTCTCGGTCGACGTCGCCGTGGTCTTCGACGCGGATTGATCGCCTGTTCCCACAAAGGCTTACGCCATGCGAATGTCGGAAGCTCAAAGACGCTGGCTCCCGTGGGCCCTCGGCTGCGCCATCACGGGGCTGCTCGCTGCCTTCTCCGAGATTCTCTTCCTGGGGAGCATCTCGCCTCGCGACAGCACGATTGCCGCTGTGGTCGGATCCCTCACCGGCGGGATCGTTTTTCAGTTGGTCCGTGGCGGGTCACCGGGATTTGGGGGACTCATGGCGCTCACGTTCGGGAGTCTCATGGGAGCGAAAAGCGGCTCGGTGATCACGGCATTGAGGGCCGGACTGTTCTTCGGCATACTTGATGGTGTGATAACCCGTCTGATCGATCGGTGGCTGAGCCGGAGGCGGAAGCCGGAGCCGAGACCAGGGTGGTCCGACCTGGCGGATCCCGAAATCGACGGGATTCCCTAAGGCGAATCGCCGGCGTGTCCGGCCCGCCCTTACCGGCGATCAGCGGGGGAGCGCGACCGTCAGCCGCGATAGCCCGGGCGATGAGGCGGCGAGTCGGCCATCCACATAAACGTCCAGGCCCTTGCGGCCGTCGGCGAGGCGGTCGGGCGAGCCCGGGGCCGGGTCGTCCCAGGCGATCGTGATGTCGTGGCCGTGATAGTGCAGGCCGTCGAGGACGAAGTGAGTCAGCGCGTGCTCGGGCAGCAGGGGGTCGATTTCCAGGGTGTCGTCGTCGCGAGGGACCACGCCGATCAGCTCGGGGATCAGGATGTCGAGCCAGGTCGAGTGGTTGTAATCGCGCTCGGCCGTCTTCCATCGGCCGTTATCACCATTGTAGAACTCGCCCGTCCACGGCCGGCCGAGGTCCTGGTCGCGGTACTGTGCCCGGGTGAACGACGTGAAGAGCGCCCAGAGGTGCTCCTTCTTCAGCGGCGAGTCCTTCACGCCCTGGTCGCGCGTGGCGCGAATCGTCCGCGCCATCGCCGTCATCACGAGCGCATTGGCGTGCGGCCAGGTCGGACCGTTCCACATGCAGGGCATCGCCCGGCCGTCGCCAGGCAAGTTGACCTGCGAATAGGCCGGGCATTTCTTCGAAGCCGACGCCACCGGCCACGCGGTCCAGAACTGCTCGGGGTCCAGGATCGACGCCCAGGCTGATTCGTAGCCCTTCCCCCAGGGCAGCATGCCGAAGTAGAACGGATAGACCCCGATGACCTCCTTGACGTCGGCGATCGCGTCGTCGTCGGCCCGGAGCGAGTAGAAGAAGCGACGATCGTTTTCGGGCCGCCACATTTTGGACGCGACGGCCGCGGCGATCTTCGCGGCCAGCTCGTCGAATTCGCGGGCCTGCTCGGGCCGGCCGAGCAGGCGGTAGATCCGCGCAACGGCCGTGGCGTTGCCGTAGTTGTACGCCGTCAAATCGACGCGCTCGAGGTTCACCGGCCGCGCGGGCTGGTAGAAGTCCTTCGAGGTTTTGTAGTCCGAGAAGGCGAAGAACGACGGCTGGTACTCCATCCCGGTCCACCAGTGCGAGTCGACCATCAACAGGCCGTCGCCGTCGGGGTCATACACCTTCTGCCAGCCGCGGACGTTGGCGGCCAGCTTCTCCACGAGCTGCCCCAGGAATTCGCGGTCGGGGTGGACAAGGTGTCCGTCCCAGGACGTGGAGGTGATCCAGTCGGTATACTGGCCGCCCGCGGGGCCTTTCGGGGTGACGTGGCTGGGATAGACGCCGTCGGCCTTCTCGTTCTCGGCCCAGGTGCGCAGGTGCCCTTGCCAGTATTTCGGGTCGCGGAGCCAGCGGGCCTCGCGGACCTGGTGGCCTGCGCCGTAGCTGATGACGTTGGGATACCAGGAGCTGCGCCAGCGGCCCTCGGCCTGGGTCGGCCACTGCATCCGGCCGAGCTTCGGGTCGAGCATGTTCTTCCGCAGGACGTACGCGCGATGGTCGTACATCTTGCGAATCCACGGGTCCGAGCAGTCGAAGTGCGGGAGATTCCTGTCGAACCACGCCTGGTAGGCCGCGACCTGCGCGGCGAGGAGGTCGTGGGAATCCTGGTCCTCGGGATGGATGATCCAGTTGCGGTAGGTCGGCGGCCTCAGCACCGCGCCGATCCGGGCGGGCTCGCGCGGGGGGCGGAGCTCGAGTGCCGCCTTGAAGACCTTCGTCTTGCCCGGGGCGATCGGGTGGCCGTACAGCTTCATGCGCTCGTCGGGATCGAGCTTGAGATCCAGGCTCGCGAAGCCGTTGAACCGGGTGCCCTCGCCGGCCTCGTGGATGAAGCCGAGCTTGAGCGCTCGGGGCGGATCATCGACGATCACGTAGCGAAACAGGAAGTCGACCGGCTCGCCGTGCAGTACGGATCGCCCCTCGAGCGCCAGGGACCGCGGCTCGCGGACGAGGATCTCGCCCCGGCTGGCGACCGTGACCAGGCCCGAGGAGCTGCCAAGCTGTTCGTGGTGGAAGGTCCGATCGGGCTGGATGATCGGCTCGACCTCGATCGTCTGCACGCGGTCGGTCGGGTTGTGCACCCGGATGATCGAGACCAGCACGTCGTCGGCCGTGATGAACTTGTCGGCGGTGAAGTTTAGCGGGCTGGACGCCGGGGCGTTCTCGCGATCCATGCCGCCCACGGGCTTCAACCCGTACAGGCCGGTGTAGAAGCGGCTCCCCGCGTGCTGGAACACCAGACGGAAGCGCGACGAGCGCACCTGGGCAAACCGGACCTCGTTTTTCCCCGGCCTGGGCCGTCCGGTCTGGGCCTCGATCGGCTGGACGGTTTCCCAGGCCGAGCCGCGGGCGGCTTCCACGCGGAACGATTGCGGCGGCCGGCATTCGCCGTGCGGCGCGTCGTCGAAGAAATGGACGTCGAACCCCGAGATCGTGCGAGCCGACCCGAAGTCGACCAGGTACCAGTCTTCCCGCTTGCCGCTCGACCAGCAGGTCCAGCGCTTGCGGGGCTCGAACGGCTCGCTCAGGGGGTTCTCGACCCTGTCCAGCGCGAAGGTGAATGACGCCGACGCCGTCATCGGCTTGCGGACGGCGCCCTCGTAATGGATATGACTGGGATAATAGGTCGCGCGCAGGGGCACGAGCAGGCCCCGCTCGTCGCGAATGCGGAGGTCGAAGGCGTCGAGGTTGGTGAGGTCCAGCCAGTGGACGTCGTCGGCAAACGCCCAGCCCTGCGGGCTCGACGCCCAGACGCGCCCGCCGACGCAGCCCATGGGCACGTCGCGGTCATAGGGGCGCGTCAGGGATTCGTCGATCGACCGGCGGCTCGCGGCGAAGACGCGGCCGGGAACGGGCCCGGCCGTCGTTCCGGGCTCCTGGCCGGCGAGAACTCGCGAGGATCCGGTCGGAGTCGCGAGAGAGATCATCCCTAGCACGGCGGCGGTCAGGAGGCGACCGCCGCGGATCGGTCGAGGTGCGCGACTCATGATGCGATCGTCCCCCGTCATGCGATCCGCCACCGACCCGTCCCGGCGCGCGGGCCGGGAGGGACCGGTCGGTGCGTGCGGTTGCGGTGTGCTGGGGCTGGAGCTGGAGCTGTGCCGGAAATGATGGCGGGCTCGAATGAGGAGCCTCGGCCACCCGGGAATCCGGCGAATCTGGCCTTGGATCGAGCCGGGCCGGGCGTGTGTTACTTCTTGCGGTGGCGGATGCGGCTGCGCATGCGGCGCTTCTTACGTCCCACCTTGCGACGTCCCTTACCTCGTCGACGACTAGCCATGCGTTCTCCTCGGGGTGTCCTGGACCGGGATTCCGGATCGAGACGGAACGCGTCCCAAGCGTCCGGGTTAGGTCAAAGGGCCGATTCTATACGGAATCCGATGCAATCCTCAAGGCCGAGATGAGGATGATCGGCCCCAGGGCGGAGTAGGTTCGTCATCGGGCGGACTCCGGGAAAGCGCTCGTCGAATCGCACGGGCCGCACCGGTCGGGAGGGTCGTCGAGTGACCCGGCCCGGCCCGACTGCGCTCGCTTGACGCCGGGGCAGCGAGTTCCGAAAATCGTCGTGGTTCGGCCTGGGAGCCTCGGCGAACGCCGGCACCGGCCCATTTACCCGGCAGGAAGGTCGCATGCGCAATCGGTGGCCAGAACCAGCGAAAGGGGGCGAGACCCGTCGAGGTCGGCGATCACGTCGGTCTTCATTGGTACAGCACGGCCGTAGACAGGGGCCAGCATCCGGCAGCCGACATCGTCTGAGTGGCGCTTGCCAAGTCGAGTAGAGTGTGTGAACCCTGAGACGGCGGGCGGGGAGCCGATCGTCGCCGAGTCCATGTTCGTGCAGAGTGGGACCCGCCCGCGGCTGACCTCCCTGACCCCTTGTGCCCTTCGTTACCAAGAGTTGCGCTTTCCTCACGCCATTCGGGCCAACTACTTGTTACGTCGGAGGCTGTGAACCGTGGACTCCGTGCAGCAGTTCTTACAGTCCGCTCAGGAACTGCGAACGACTGGGGACGAAGAGGGCGCCGCCCGAATACTCAGATAAATAATTATTGATGATTTCAGGAATGTGTCCGCTCTGCACTCGCTCGGCGTCTCGATGAACCGCTGCGGGGATTATGAACAAGCGGCATCCCTTCTCGAGCAAGCAGTGGCGATACACCCGAGCGACCCGGCTCTCCACGTTGAGCTTGGCGAGGCTTATCGAAACCTCGGAGCGTATCAGGACGCAATTGGCTGCTGCCTCATAGGACTAAAGCTGCGCCCAGTCTACCCCGACGGGTGGAACAACCTGGGATTGGCGCTCCGCGGAAGCGGCGATCTGGAGGGGGCGCTCGATGCTCATGCCGTCCTCGATGATCCGCTCGAGGACGAGGTCGCGGACGGTGTTGTCGTAGAGGGCCCTGGGGAGGACGCCATCGGGGGAGTTGCGGAAGGTGGTGCAGCAGTCGCAGCGGGCCTGGTACTCGCCGCAGGTGATCTCCAGGTGGGCGACGGCCTTGTAGGCGACGGTGCGGACCCGGCGCGGCGGCAGGATGCGCTTGCGGCGGCCCGGCTCACCGCACTTCGGGCAAGGGACCTTCTTGGGAGCGCATCGGACGGGTATAGTGACGATGTGGGTGTCTCGGTGCCCATGCTTGCGTCCTCCGTGGTGAGAGTTCTGACTATCCTCATTCAGGGGGACGCAAGCCCTATCTTTCAAGGCCAAAAACACCTTATCGCCTCCAAACTCGCGGTGGTGTTCGGCGAGGAGTGTCGTATTATGTCCCCCTTTTCCCTATCGCGCGGCTTCCGGTGGTTCGACGAGCCGTTCCTCGCTCGGATTAAGCCGCGACATGGGCAGACGCTGTGTTCAGGAATATGATTGTTCCGACGGGCTTTACCGGCGCCAGATCCTTGATGATTGACGATTGATGACGGGCATCGCCGTGGTGGCTGTTCGGTGGACCTGAGAGATCATTCGAGGCTCCATTCCACGCAGACCCGTGGGAGAATCGGCTGGCGATGATGACCTCACGATTTCGCACGCTCGACGGCAATGAAGCGGTCGCCTCCGTCGCCTATCGGCTGAGCGAGGTGATCGCGATCTATCCGATCACGCCCGCCTCGCCGATGGGCGAACATGCGGATGAGTGGGCCGTGCGGGGACAACTCAACCTCTGGGGCTCGGTTCCAGAGATCGTCGAGATGCAGTCGGAAGGGGGGGCGGCGGGGGCGGTCCACGGTGCGCTTCAAGCCGGGGCGCTCGTCACGACCTTCACCGCCTCGCAGGGGCTGCTCCTGATGCTCCCGAATCTGTTCAAGATCGCGGGGGAATTGACACCATTTTGCATGCACGTCGCGTCGCGAAGCGTGGCCACGCATGCCCTGTCGATCTTCGGCGACCACTCCGACGTCATGGCCGCGCGCGGCACGGGCTTCGCCTTGCTGGCCTCTGGCTCCGTCCAGGAAGCCCATGACCTGGCGGCGATCGGGCATGCCGTCACACTGGAATCGCGAGTTCCGGTGCTGCATTTCTTCGATGGTTTCCGTACGTCCCACGAGCTCAACAGGATCGCGACCCTGGACGACGGCGGCCTGGTGGCACTCATCGACAAGGACCGGGTGGACGATCATCGGGCCCGACGCTTGACGCCGGACCGGCCCGTGGTGCGTGGCACGTCGCAAAACCCAGACGCCTTCTTTCAGGCCCGGGAAGCGGCGAACCCCTTTTATGATGCCTTTGCTGACCACCTCGAATCCGTCATGGATCGATTCAAGGAGCTGACGGGCCGGAGTTACTGCGCGTTCGACTACCATGGTCATCCGGAAGCGGAGCGCGTGATCGTTCTCATGGGTTCGGGCGCGGAATGCGCTCACGAGACGGTTGACTGGCTGCTCGAGCGCGGCGAACGGGTCGGCGTGCTCAAGGTTCGCCTGTTTCGTCCATGGTCCACCGATCGTTTTCTGGCGGCGCTGCCGCCCACCGTGCAGCGCCTTGCGGTGCTGGATCGCACCAAGGAACCTGGCTCTGCCGGCGAGCCGCTGCTTCTCGAAGTCAGTGGAGCGCTGGTCGAGGCCCTGACGCGCGGTCGACTTGCTCAATTGCCGCGACTGATCGGTGGCCGTTATGGGCTCTCCTCGCGCGAGTTCACACCGGCGATGGTCAAGGCCGTCCTCGACGAGCTTGCCAGGGATGCTCCGAGGACCCGATTCACCGTCGGCATCCGCGACGATGTGACGCGCCTCTCGCTCGACGTCGAGGAAGGCCTGGAGGTGGAATCGTCCGACGTCGTTCGCTCGGTTTTCTACGGACTCGGCTCCGACGGAACTGTCAGCAGCAACAAGGCGAGCATCAAGATCCTGGGTGAGGGGACCGAGCTTTTCGCCCAGGGTCACTTCGTTTATGACTCGAAAAAGGCAGGTTCAACCACGGTTTCCCATCTGCGGTTCGGACCGTACCCGATTCGATCGACGTATCAGATCGCGCGCGCCGATTTTGTCGCGATCCACGATCCGGGCTTTCTCGACCGCCTCGACGTTCTTGACCGCGTCCGAGACGGGGCCACCGTCTTGCTTAACACATCCGTGCCCACCGAGCGCGTCTGGGACGAGCTGCCCCGCGAGGCGCAGGAAACGCTGATTGCCCGGCGATGCCGGCTGTTCGCCATCGACGCCTACAGGGTGGCGGAATCGGCCGGTCTGGGGCGGCGGATCAACACGGTGATGCAGGTCTGTTTCTTCGCGCTGGCCCGGGTCCTGCCGGTCGATGAGGCGATTGCCCGGATCAAGAAGTCCATCGCCGAGACCTGGGGCAAGCGCGGCCCCGAGGTGGTCCGACGCAACGTCGACGCCGTTGACGCGGCGCTGGCGGAGCTGCATGAGGTGCCGGTTCCGGTCTCAGCGACCTCTCCACGGAACCGCCGGCCCGCGGTTCCCGACAATGCCCCGGACTTCGTCCAGCGCGTGACCCGATTGCTGCTCGAGGGCCATGGTGATCAATTGCCGGTCAGCGCCTTTCCACCCGACGGAACCTGGCCAACCGGAACCGGCCGCTACGAGAAGCGCGCTATCGCACTGGAGATCCCGATCTGGGAGCCGGAGCTCTGCGTGCAATGCAATCGTTGCGCGATGATCTGTCCTCATGCCTCGATTCTTGCGCGAGTGTATGAGCCGGCCGCGCTCTCGGGCGCTCCTAAGGGGTTTCGCAGCGTTCCCGAAGGGTACACGCCGGAGCTGGAGGGTTTGAACTACACGGTGCAGGTGGCGCCGGATGACTGCACCGGCTGCGGATTATGCGTCGCGGTTTGCCCGGCCAGGGATCGCACCGAGCCGCGACGCAAGGCGATCAATCTGCAAGCGGCTTCGTCCCATCGGGAGGCCGAGCGGGTCCGCTTCGAATTCTTCGGGGCGATCCCCGAGGTGGCGCGCGGTCGGATCCCCCGGACGACTCACAGCCTGCCGCTGCTCGTGCCCTTGTTTGAGTTCTCCAGCGCGTGCGCTGGCTGCGGCGAAACGCCCTACATCCGGCTCCTGACGCAGCTCTTCGGCGACCGGCTGCTGATCGCCAATGCGACCGGCTGCTCGTCGATCTATGGCGGCAATCTGCCCACCACGCCCTATACGGTGGACGCGCACGGCCGCGGCCCGGCCTGGAACAATTCGCTATTCGAGGACGCGGCGGAAATCGGCCTGGGCTATCGTCTGTCGGTCGATTTCCTGGCGCGGCGAGCGACGGCACTGCTCGATCGCCTGGCGCCTCGCTTGCCGGCGGCACTGGTGGACCAGCTCCGCGCACTCTGTCCGACGACCGACGAGCACGCGCTCGAATTACGGCGAGGGGCCGTGAGTCAGCTCCGCGAGGCGATGGGCGGACTCACCGAGAGCGAGGCCGCCGAGCTGCACGGGATCGCCGACTCCCTGGTCCCCAGGAGCGTCTGGGTGATCGGCGGCGACGGCTGGGCGTACGACATCGGTTTCGGAGGACTCGATCACGTAATGGCCGGCGGTCGGAACGTGAAGCTGCTTGTTCTGGACACGGAGGTCTATTCGAATACCGGTGGTCAGCAGTCGAAGGCGACCCCGCTCGGCGCCGTGGCGAAATTCGCCAGCGCGGGAAAGGAGACACGAAAGAAGGACCTCGGCCTTCTGGCCATGAGTTATGGTCACGTCTACGTCGCCTCGGTCGGACTCCAGGCCCGCAGCGATCAGACGGTCCACGCGTTCCTGGAAGCCGAGAGCTATCCTGGCCCGGCGCTGATCCTGGCGCACAGCCCCTGCATTGCTCATGGTTATGACCTCGTCCATTCCCCGGTTCAGCAGCGGCGGGCGATCGATAGCTGGGCCTGGCCCCTCTACCGCTTCGACCCGCGGCGGATCGCGGAAGGACAGTCGCCGCTGCAACTGGATTCCACGGCCAGGCGCCTGCCGATGCGGCAGTACATGGAGGCGGAGGCGCGATTCCGGATGGTCGAGCTCCGCGACCCGGAGCGCTACGAACGCTTGTTGAGCGCGGCGGAGAGGGCCGCGAAGGAACGCCAGTCGCTGTATGCCCAGCTCGCCGGGATACGCATCGAGTCCTCGGAAGTCGGAGGCGATCGCCATGACTGAGCTGGCCACGGACTGGGTGGGCTTGCGGCTGCGATCGCCGATCGTCGTGGGTGCGTCGCCGTTGACCGACGACCTGGACGCGTTGCGACGTTGTGTCTCCGGCGGCGCCGGCGCTGTCGTGATGCGATCGCTCTTCGAAGAGCAAATCCTCGGGGAGCAACTGGCGGCGCACCGATTCATTGACTCTTATGTGGATATGGATGCTGAAGCGGGGACGTTCCTGCCGG
>JAKAUH010000035.1 GCA_021818605.1 Planctomycetota bacterium | reverse complement strand
TCTCCGTGGATCATGCTGCGCTCTGATCAACTGATCAGAGCAGGCCGAAAAATCGAAAGAAGAGGCGGCTCGATGAATTCTTGGACGGTCTCCTAGAGCGGTTGTCGCTTCGATTGCAGAGTCTTGTGACTGTGACCGGGACGTCGCGCTGGCCGCTTGACGTACCCGGCTTCCAGCGGACAAGATCCCGTCATCCTTGATGATGCGGCTCAGGCATGGAGGCTGGAAGATGGGACGGTTCCTCTGCGCAATGAAGCGGCTGGGTTCAGACCGGGCTCCGATCTCGCGAAACGTGAGGATCGCCAGCCTCGCGGCATTCTCTTTTCCGGAGTACAAGGCATAAGGACCTCCGCGGGAACGGGCGAGGGCTTCACCATGGCGACGAGACGGACGCAAAACGATCGGCGGTCGTTGGAAACGTTGTTCAACTCGGGCGCGCTGGGAGCGGCGACGGATCCCGAGCTGCTCGAGTCCTTCCGGGCGGACGGCGGCCCGGCCGGCCAGGAGGCGTTCCGTATGCTGGTCGAGCGCCACGGTCCGATGGTCCTGGGCGTATGCCGGGGCCTGATCGGCGACCCGGGCGAGGCCGAGGATGCGTTCCAGGCGACCTTTCTCGTGCTGGTGCGCAAGGCTCGGTCGATCCGGGTGCGCGACTCGATCGGGCCCTGGCTCTACGGGGTCGCGAGCCGGGTTGCGCGGCGGGCGCGGCGGCGGTCGATCCGCCGGCAGCGGTCGCAGGTCCCCCTGGCGGTCGACGTGGCCGATCCTCTGGCCGGCGAGATCCCCGGCCAGGCGTCTGGCGAGGAGCCTGCGATCCACGAGGAGATCGCCGCGCTGCCCGAGCGGCTACGCGAGCCGGTGATCCTGTGTGCTCTGGAAGGGCTCAGTTATGATGCGGCGGCTCGCCGGATCGGCGTCACCGAGCCGACCCTGCGCGGCCGGCTCTACCGGGCCCGTCGCCGGCTGGAGGCTCGCCTTCGGGGCCGCGGGATCCTGTGGACGTTCGTGCCCGCGGCCCCCGAGCCGTTTCGCCTGGCGTTGCCCGCGCCGCCGGCCGCGCTCGTGGCCTCGACCGTCCAGCACGCGGGCTGGTGGTCATCGGTTGGCGGGCTGATCGCCAGGGAATCGGCGATCCCTCCGGCGGTCGCCACGATGGCCCGCGACGCCCTGCGGTCGATGCTTGTCGGAAGCGCCCGGGTGGCGGGGATCGCGGCGCTCGTGTCGGTCGGCGTGCTGGGGACGATCGTCCTGGCCCAGCAGAGGAAGCCCGGCGGCCACGCCGCTCCGGCGGTCGCGCATCAGCAGGGCGACCGGGCCCAAACAGTCCCGGCCGCACCGCTGAAGTCCGGCGCGTCCAGACAGGCCGGTGGCGTGCCTGCTGCCGAGGCGATGGCAACCCTGCTCAGGGGGCGACTGGACGTTGCCCGCAAAGGCTTCGAGCTCGAGCTCGACGGCCTGGAGGTCGCGCGTCGTCCCCATATCCTCCGCGCCGACACCGACGGCGCGTATCGCTGGTCGGTCCGCTGGCTCGAGGCCGACCGCGACCTCCATCCCGGCGGCCCCGAGCTCATCGCGGCCCATGAGGCTCACCTCAAGCGCGCTGGCATTGTGAAGCAGCGGCTCGATGTCCTGTACAAAGAGGAGCTCGTCGATGACAGGGCGATGCTCCAGGGCGAGTGGTACATTCTCGAGGCCAGGCTCTGGCTCGAGCGGGCCAGGACTCGCTGATCGACGCCCTATCACGAACGCTCGACCTCGCTCGTCGATTTTCCGTGTGTTTCCTTGAGCGACAGGTACTTCCCGCCGGCCGCCAGCCCCCCGATCAGGTGGGGAAGTGCTCCGAGGACGCTGAAGACCCCGATAATGATGAACCCGTGCCCGACGCGCACCTGGTGGGTCGCCAGGTCCTCGCGGAACGTGCGCGAGGCGTCGACCAGCCCGATCGCCAGGAGCACGATGCCCTTGACCAGGAAGGTGATGGGATGCTCGACGAACGCAGAGATCGCATGCGCGACCTTTAACCGGCGGCTGCTCATGGCTCGCCTCGCTTCGTCCAGCTTTCGGCCTCGTCGCCCGCAAGCGCCTCCGGCATCGCTCGCGGTCCGCGCCCTTATCGCGCTGTCCGGTCACGACGAGTCCTCCCGACCATTGACATGCAATCTAGTCTAGCCGAGGCGAGGCGGCCTGCCATCCTCCTGACACCGATCGGGTCGTTTCTCGCGAACAGTGCTCAATCGGCCGCCGCACGAGGCTCGCGCCAGGGCCGGGTCAACTCGGACGCCCACGCGGCGTCCTCTTCATCCAGCGCGGGCGACGGCACGGGCTCCGCATAATCGATTGCGCCGCGTTGATACGGGCCGGTGTCATACGTGCGATCGAAGGCGTACTGGAGGTCCAGCGGGACCTCGTCCTCGCCTTCGTTCAGTGGGACCGCGATGCACGGCAGCGACTCGCGCCGTCCCACCGGATAAACGTGATAGGCCCCTGCGCCGGAGTTGCGCCGCGCGGCGCGATTGACCAGCACGAGGTAGGCCGGCAACGGCTCCAATCGCGCGATCGTCGCCTCGAGGCCCGGCTCGGTCAGGACTCGTCGACCGCCGCGCAGCAGGTCCAGCTCGATGAGATTCGCGTCGCTCCGCAGCACCTCGCGCCGCTTCGCCTCGTAGGCATCGCGGTCGGGGCCTGGCCGCTTGTTGGACGGACTGAGGATTTCGAGGACCGTGATGAGCTTGTGGCCGCGGGCCGCCTCGCGAATCTCCACGAAGAGATGGCGGATCGGCTCGATCAGCGACTCGAGCTCGATATGCGGCGAGACCTCGCGGCGGGGCCTGGTTGCGAGTGCCACGCGTTCCACCTTCCCCGCATCCTCGCGGAATCCTGCCGGCCTGCGCACGACCAGGACGTCCGGCACGATCCGCATCGAGGTGCCGGCTTCCTCGACGATCCCCAACTCGGCCCGCTCCTCCACGTCGGCATAGTAGCCGGCCGGTAACAGCCCATTGAGCTCCGCGCAGAGCTCGCCCGCGAACCGGTTATGAAAGCCCGGCCAGATGCCGGGCTCCTCCAGATACGGGTCCATTCCGGGAAACGGAGACGGCATCGGCGAGATCTCCGAGAAATCGAGTCGCGACACTCCCTCAAGCCTACTCGTTCGCGGGCGTCGCAGTCGACTCTCCGTGAGAGCGAGGGAACGGAGCCAGGCCGAATGGCGGTCAGGACAGAGTGGGTGGCGACTGGCGAGGCGTGGGCTGGGGTGGCTCTCACCTGGCTCTGGAGGGTGCGCCCGGCGCGATCCGCTCGGCGAGCGGATGGCGGTGGGGGCGCAACAGGGCGCGGTAGACATAGCGGTTCATCCGGGCGATGAACTCCAGCGGGATGAGCTTGGGGCAGGCGGCCTCGCACTCGGCGTGGTTGGTGCAGCTTCCGAAGCCCTCGCGGTCCATGGCGGCGACCATGTTGACCGTGCGCTCGTCGCGCTCGGGCTGCCCCTGGGGCAGGACGTTCAGGTGCGTGAGCTTGGCCGAGGTGAACAGCATGGCCGAGGCATTCGGACAGGCGGCCACGCAGGCGCCGCAGGCGATGCAGGCGGCCGCGTCGAAGGCCGTGTCGGACGATTCCTTGGGGACGAGGATCGCGTTCGCCTCGGGCGCGCTGCCCGTCGGCGCCGAGATAAACCCGCCCGACTGGATGATCCGGTCGAACGCCGAGCGGTCGACGATCAGGTCCTTCAGCACCGGGAAGGCGCTGGCGCGCCAGGGCTCGAGGGTCAGCTCGTCGCCGTCCTGGAACGAGCGCATGTGGAGCTGGCAGACGGTGGTCCCTCGGCGCGGGCCGTGGGTCATGCCGTCGATCAAGAAGCCGCAGGAGCCGCAGATCCCCTCGCGGCAGTCGTGCTCGAAGCTGACCGGTTCCTCGCCGCGAACGATCAGCTCCTCGTTCAGGACGTCGAGCATCTCGAGGAACGACATGTCCGGCGAGACGTTGTGGACCGGGTAGGTGACGAACTCGCCCGGTGTGTTTGCGCCTTTCTGCCGCCAGATCCTGAGCGTGAGATTCATCGTTACTTGTAGCTCCGTTGCGTCGGGTGGACGTAGTCGAAGGTGAGCGGCTCCTTGTGGAGCACCGGCGCGTTGTCGGGGCCGGTCCACTCCCACGCCGCCGCGTAGCTGAACTCCTCGTCGTTGCGCATGGCCTCGCCGTCGGGCGTCTGGCTCTCGACGCGGAAGTGCCCGCCGCACGATTCACTGCGGTGCAGGGCGTCGGTGCACATCAGCTCGGCCAGCTCGAGGAAGTCGGCGACCCGGCCGGCCTTCTCGAGCGACTGGTTCAGCCCGCCATCGTCGCCCGGGACCCGGACGTCGGTGCGGAACTCCTCGCGGAGCTCGGGGATCCGCGCCAGGGCCTTGCGCAGGCCCGACTCCGATCGGGCCATGCCGCACTCGTCCCACATCAACCGGCCGAGCTCGCGATGGAACGAGTCCACCGTGCGCTTGCCCTTCGTGGCGAGCAAAGCCTCCGTCCGGCGCCGGACCTCGTCCTCGACCTCGCGGAAGGCGGGGTGCGCGGTATTCACCGGATCGAACCTGCTCGAGGCGAGGTAGTTCGGCACCGTGGCCGGCAGGATGAAGTAGCCGTCGGCCAGCCCCTGCATGAGCGCGCTGGCACCCAGGCGGTTGGCCCCCTGGTCGGAGAAGTTCGCCTCGCCGCCGACGAACAGGCCGGGGATCGTCGACATGAGCTGGTAGTCGACCCACAGCCCGCCCATCGTGTAATGCACGGCCGGGTAGATCCGCATCGGGACGTCGTAGGCGTTCTCGCCGGTGATCCGCTCGTAGATCTCGAACAGGTTGCCGTACTTCTCCTGCACGGCGTCGCGACCCATTCGGTTGATGGCGTCGCGGAAGTCGAGGTAGACGCCGTATCCGCCTGGCCCGACGCCGCGGCCGGCGTCGCAGACCTCCTTGGCGGCACGCGAGGCCACGTCGCGAGGCACCAGGTTGCCGAAGCTGGGATAGCGCCGCTCGAGGTAGTAGTCGCGCTCGGCGTCGGAGATCGCGCCGGGGGGCCGGGTGTCGCCCTTCTTCACGGGCACCCAGACGCGGCCGTCGTTGCGGAGCGACTCGGACATCAGCGTCAGCTTCGACTGGTGCTCGCCCGTGACGGGGATGCAGGTCGGGTGGATCTGGGTGAAGCACGGGTTGCCGAAAAGCGCCCCGCGGCGATGGGCCCGCCAGATCGCCGTGACGTTCGAGGCCTTGGCGTTGGTCGAGAGATAGTACACGTTGGCATATCCGCCGGTGGCCAGGACGACGACGTCGGCCGCGTGCGGGGTGATCGCGCCGGTGACGAGGTTGCGGACGATGATGCCGCGGGCCTTGCCGTCGATGACGACGAGGTCGAGCATCTCGCTGCGGGTGTGCATTTTCACGGAGCCGGCGCTGATCTGTCGCTCGAGGGCCTGGTAGGCGCCCAGCAAGAGCTGCTGGCCGGTCTGGCCGCGGGCGTAGAAGGTGCGCTCAACCTGGACGCCGCCGAACGAGCGGGTGTCGAGCAGTCCGCCGTACTCGCGGGCGAACGGCACGCCCTGCGCGACGCACTGGTCGATGATCTCGACGCTGAGCTGCGCCAGGCGATACGCGTTGGCCTCGCGGGCGCGGAAGTCGCCGCCCTTGATCGTGTCGTAGAACAGCCGGTAGATGCTGTCGCCGTCGTTCCGGTAGTTCTTGGCGGCGTTGATCCCGCCCTGAGCGGCGATCGAGTGGGCGCGGCGGGGGCTGTCGTGGAACGAGAAGCCATCGACCTGGTAGCCCTGCTCGCCGAGCGTCGCCGCGGCGGCCGCGCCGGCCAGCCCGGTGCCCACGACGATCACGCGATACTTGCGCCTGTTGGCGCGGCTCACCAGCTTCATGTCGAAGCGCGCCCGGTCCCACTTCTGCTCGATCGGGCCCGGGGGAATCCGAGCGTCGAGCGTCTGGGGGCTCGCCTGGGTGGAGATCATGGTATCGAGCATCGGAGACTCACTCCTTCGGGCCGAGCCAGCCGGCGAGCACGGCGATCGGAACGGCGATGAAGCCGAGGAACACCAGGAACGCCACGACACGCGACAGTAGGCGCAGCCTTCGGCTGATCCGATTGGTGTTCAGGTCGAGGGTCTGGAGCATGCTCCAGATGCCGTGGTCCAGGTGCAGGCACAGGCCGCCCATCGCCAGGATGTAGAAGATCGACACGAACCAGCCCGAGAGACCGGTCACGACGTTGTGATACACTGACTCGTGCGAGAAAGCTCCGGACGAAAAGCCGACGGCGCCGAGCGTCAGGTGCAGCAGGTGGTACACGATGAACACGGCCAGCAGCACGCCGCTGTAGCGCATCGTCAGCGCGGCGGCCGTTGTGGCGAGCGATCGCTTCACGGCGTACGACCGTGGCCGAGCGGCCCAGTTGATCCGCGTCAGCTCGACGGCCGCCCAGATGTGCAGGAGGGCCGAGGCCAGCAGGACGACCCGGGCGATCCACAGGAGCACGCTGTAGGGGACCAGCGGCTCGCCGACCGTGCGGAGGAACAGCGCGTACTCGTTGAAGGCCTTCTCGCCCAGGAAGATCTTGAGGTTCCCCGCCATGTGCGCGATGACGAAGCCGACGAGGATCACGCCAGTGACCGCCATGACGGCCTTCTTGCCGATGGTCGTTCGCCACAGTGCGACGACCGGGTTGCCGGGCCAGACACCCCGCGACTTGCCGGCCGGCGCCGGGGCCTTCAGGCCGACCGCCCGATCACTGATGAATTGCTGCGTCATTCGACACGATCCTCCCCGCCCGTCGGGACCATCCAGGGTTCGCCTTGTGTTCTGGGTTATGTTCAGGGGTATTGTATGCAGAGGGTGGGGCGACGGCCTGGCTGGAAAGCGAAACGACAGCGCCGCTGACCGCTCGCGGGGAACGACGGATCGACCTTGCCCGCAGAGGATGTGAAAGAATCGAGAGGAAACGAGCAGGAAGCCGAGAGCGAAGCCGCATCAGGCTCGACCGGGCCAGAGCTTGCACCGGTTTGCTCTCGTCTCTCCGTTCGTTGAGATCGATTCCTTCACAAACTCTCAGTGGAGTGGATCGGCCGGGTCGTCGGGATCGAGCCCGGTGGCTCGTCGTCGATCGTCGCGAGCCACTGGACCGCCGACCGATTGGGACCATCATAACCCGCGGTCGGCGGCGGGGGCCAGAACCCTCGCTGGTCGGGTCGCCGGTGCCGCTGGTGGCACCCGCGCGACCGGCGCCAGCCGGCTATCCACATACCCGGAACACACCGTATACTTGACGGTAGCCGGTGGCGAAACCGCTTCCGGCGCCGGGGGGCGATCGCCGATCGAGGCCGGTCGGCGTTTTCAGCATGGATGGCCGGTCGCTTCGCAGCCGCCACGGGAACCGAGGGAAGGCCTGTCATGACCACGTTCGCAATCTCGCATGGCCTGCTCGGCCTGGTTCGCTTGCTGGCGGTGGCGACGATGACGGCGGGATGGGTCCATTCGCCCATGTCGTGGTCATCCGACGGCCGTTGGCTGAGCTACACGGTCGTCTTCGAACCGGCCCAGGAGGCCCGCGAGCCGGGGTGGATCTTCGACGGTCGTCGCGAAGGTGCGGCGGGGCCCGCGATTGCGGCAAGGGTGCAGGTGCAGGTGCAGGCGCAGGTTCCGGCGCGGGCTGCCCGCCGACCGCTCTACCAGGTCTGGGCGAGCCAGGCTGATGGCGAGGCCTCGGCGCTCATCGACGAATCCGTCTGGCCGCTGACGGCGCCGGCCTGGAGCCCGCGGGGCAAGGCGCTGGCCTTCGGCCGCTTCGTGCCCGACCCGGCCGCGGACTCCGAGCCCGGCGGTGCGAGCCGGGGTCGGTTCGAGGTGGTCGTGCAGGAGAGGCTCAACCGCAGGCGCACCGTGCTCGCCGTGCCCGAAGTGGTGCTGGATGATAAAGCTCGCGAGCGGTTCGCTCACTCGGGACCTGTCTGGAGCCCCGACGGCCAGTTCCTGGTGGTCGCTCAACCTGGCGCATCGTCATTGCTCCTGGTGGTGAAGGTCAATTCGGCCAAGGTGGTCCGCAAGGTCATTCACGCCATCCTGCCCACCTGGTCGCCCGACGGGTCGAAGCTGGCGTACCTGCAGGTGGACGAGGGGAACGAGTACAGCCTGCACATGCTGGAGCATCAGGGACAGACCTTCACGGGTCGGGCCGTCCTGCCCGTCGGCGCGGTGGCGGCTCCTTTCTTCTGGGACGAGGACGGCCGGTCGATCATCGGCCTGACTGAACGGGCTGGGCTGCGATTCCCGAGCCTGGAGCTGGTGAGCGTTCAGGTCACGACCGGCGAGGAGTTGCGGCTCCTGCCGATTGCCCCCGAGATCCTCCGGCGCGGCGGGACGATCCGCGGTGTGGCGATGGACTTCTGCCGGGATGAGGACCAGTGCTTCATCGCGCTGGATCTGGAGGCACGCGAGTCCAGCATCCTCTGGACCAACCCGAGGGAGCGGCAGTTCAACAAGCCGATCGACCCGCTTGACCGCTCGCTGAAGGTCGGTAGCGTGGCGGTCGCGCCGGACGGCCGGGTCGTTGCCCTTCGCTTCGGCGTGCCCGGCCGCGAGGCGCTCTCGCCGCCGTTGATTTACGACCCGGTGTCGGAGCACTCGATCCTGCTCGTCCCCGATGAGTCGGCGCGGCGGCAGTGGATTGCACTCCTGGTGCATGCCACGCGGGCGATGCTGGCCTCGGCGCTGCCGCCGGCCATGGCGGACGGCCAGGCGGTCGTCCGGCCGACGCTCCTCCCCTTGCCTGGCGAGATCGTCGAATATCAGCGCCGGCGGCTGGCCCGGCTGGCCCGTCACGGGTCAGAGCTCGGCACCCCCGGGCCAGGCCGCGAACCGGTCGGCGCCGAGGGCCCGGAGTCCGCGATCGACCGCGAGGACCGGCTCTACTTCGACTACCTCCGCGGCGACTACGAGGGGGCAATGGCCGAGCTCGATGCGCTCGAGCCCCGGCTCGCCTCGGCCGGTCGCCGGCTCGCGATCCTGAGCCTGCGGGCGCAGATTCTCTGGGGCCAGGGCGAGATCGATCGGGCGCGGGAGGTGACCGCGTATCTGGTCGAGACGGCCGGCGGGCCGGTTCATCGCGTCGAGGAAACGCCCCTGGGCCGGACCCTGACGCCCGAGGCCGATTCCGCGCGCCCCTGGGCCCGATACCTCTCCGACCGGGCGAGCTTGCCGCCCGCGCCGGCGACGCCTCCCGTCGACCTCGGCGGGCACGAGCGCGATGATCTGCCCGTCAACCCCTTCGCGCCCCCCGACGCGCCCGACTTCCCGCCGATGCTCCGCGGCCGCGCCCAGCCTCTCCCCGGGCTGCCGTTCGCCCCGGAGATTCCCCGCCAGTTCGTCCACGAGCGGTGAGCGATCGGCCGACCGATGCCTCCAATCGCTCATTTACAGCACCGTGAACAGCACGATCCGGGCGCCCTGGATCACCCGCGTGCGCTCCTCGGGCGTGATCGAGCCGCGGGCGACGACCTGGTCCAGCAGGTCGAGCGTGCTACGGATCACGAACGACTGGGCCGCGTTGACCTTCACGGTCTGGCGGTTCTTCTGAAGGATCCGCAGGACGTCGCGGAGGGCGATCGCCTCATCCATCGGGTTGTCGGGCACAGCCTGCCATCGCGGGAGATCGGACGCGCCGAGCGAGGTCCGAACGACCTGGTCGATCATCCGGGCGATCTCGGTGAACTTGGGGTAATCGAGCGTATCCGGCGTGTCGCGGGGCGTGTGGTAGCACGGGTTCTCGCCGGTCGTGAAGAACAGGAACGGGATGCTCTTGCCCCGGAACGGGCCGTAGTCGCTACGGTTCAACAGCAGGATGTCGGCGCCCAGGAGGTCGACGGTGAGCGGCCGGCCCTTGCCGGCCTCGCGGATCCAGGGCCGGAGCGCCGGCGCGTGCTCCGAGCCGATCACGAAGACGTGATTGCCGCAGACGCCTGCAAGCGACCGGGCGATCAGGTCGGCGGTGATGAACAGCTTGATCCGCTCGGGCGGGACGGGTGAATGCTCCACGAAATAGCGTGAGCCGAACAGCCCGTGCTCCTCCAGGTCGAAGCCAATGAACATGATGCTCCGCCGTGGGGGCGTTTTCGACCGGGTGAGGCACCGCGCCACCTCGAGCATCATGGCGACACCCGACGCGTTGTCATCCGCGCCGGGATAGAGCTGGCCGCCGCGGACGCCCAGGTGGTCGTAGTGCGCGGCCAGAATGATCCACTGGTCGCGCAGCGACGGGTCCGAGCCTCGCAGCATCGCGGCGACGTTGCGGCCGATCCGTGTGTTCGGCTCCTTGCCGGGGATCACCTGGTCGTACGCGCCGTTGAAAAGCCCCATCAGGCCGAGCTGCTGGAACTGGTCGACCAGGTAGTCGGCCGCCCTGTCGCCGCCTGGTCCGCTCCGGCCGCCGAACTCGGGCGAGGCGAGGGTTTCGACCAGCTTGCGCAGCCGGGCCGGGTCGGGCTGGAGCTTCCGGGCTTCCTGGGCGCGACAGGGCAGGGGAACTGCCGCCGGGGTGCCCATTGCGGCAATCAGGAGGATCGTGGCCCCGATCGTTGCATTCCGTGGACTCGATTC
>JAKAUH010001028.1 GCA_021818605.1 Planctomycetota bacterium | reverse complement strand
GCCGTTCCTGCTCCTCGACGGCGTGACCACGATTCGGCTCGACCAGGAGCCGGCCCTGGGCGTCAAGATCCGCCTGGAGCGTGACGAACCCGCCGTCAAGTTCCTGCTCTACTCGCCCGCCGAGGAGCCCGTCTACGAGGCCGACTGGCTGCTCGACGTCCGCCTTTATAGCCGCAGCTTCCGGGCCGACCGCGCCTCAATCCTGCTCGACCAACTCGGCCTGAAGAACCACCAGTTGAAGCTCCACCTGGCCGATCGCCGCAAGTTCTTCGACAGCAAGGAGCGGCTCCAGAAGCTCAGGCCGCTGGTAACGCCCGCCGACACCGATGTCGAGCTTGACCGCGCGATGATCGCCGTCGTCGTCCGGGCCGACCAGCCGGAGTTCTTCAACATCGTCCGCACCCTCTTCCACGCCCATACCGAGGCGAACGATGAGATCGACCTCGACGTACCGCCCCCGGCCTGGGACCAGGTCGAGAGGTTCGACCTGGCCCAGCCGTTCTGGGAGATGGCGAGGACTGCCTTCGGTTACGACGACGACGATCCCTCGCTGAAGAAGCTTCTGATCCGGCTCCTCGTCACCGACTTCGGCCATCAGGTCAGGAGGCCGGAGCGTCAGGCTAGAAAGCCTGACCGACTTGAAGCCGATGTGCCGACGGCCCTGGCCCACCTCGTCCTGCCGCCGGCCGGCCGGTCCAATGCCATCGTCTGCCTGGCCCAGTGGCGGGATAGCGGCAGCAAGGGGAGCAGCTACGATCGGCTCTCCGCCGAGGTCGCCAGCCTGATCCATTTGGACGGCCACCTGCATGGTCTGGAGATCGACGACCTGATTGACGTGATGACCTTCCTGACCGTGGAGAAGACGATCGCCAGCGGGCTCCGGGAGCGGGTCCGCAGTACGGCGGCCACGATCGACGCCGACGAGGTGCGGTCCCTCGCCACCCGGCGGCAGGACGGCCACTGGGCCTCGTCCGCCGTGGCCGGTGCCTCCGAGGTCCCTCGCAAGGCCCTCCATGCCGTTTACGATGCCCTGATGGCCGCCGCCGACTTCTTCGCCCTGCGCAACGAGAACGGCCCGGACTTCGATTTCCCCGATGCCCCCACGATGTACCGGGCCTACGAGTCGAGCCTCTTCCGGTTCGATCAGTTGTACCGCCAGTTCTGCGAGGCCGCCGACCAGGCCGAGTCCTCCGCCTGGGACATCCTCAAGCCGCTCCGGACCGAGGTGGAATCGTGTTACACCAACTGGCTCTTGCCCAGGCTCGCCCTCGCCTGGGGCCGGTTCGTCGATGCCCAGGGGACGACCGGCCTGCTGGCGAAATGGGGAATCGAGCGGGTTCCGAATCAGTATGAGTTTTTCGACCGGCATGTCTCCTCCCGCCTCAAGGAGGCCGAGAACCGCCGGGTCTACGTCATCATCAGCGATGCCTTCCGCTACGAGGCCGCCCAGGAACTCGTGCAGGAGCTCAACGGCAAGTACCGCTTTGCGGCCACGCTGACGTCGCAACTCGGCGAGCTACCGTCGTACACGGCGCTGGGCATGGCGAGCCTGCTGCCGCACAGGACCCTGGCCTACAGGCCGGGCAGCCCGGATGTGCTCGTTGATGGTAAGCCCGCCTCGTCCACCGAGAACCGCAACGAGATCCTGAAGGCGGTCGGCGGAATGGCCTGCAAGGCGGGCGAATTGCTGGCGATGAAGCGGGATGAAGGCCGGGAGTTCGTCAAGGACCGGCGGGTGGTCTACATCTACCACAACGCCGTCGATGCCGTCGGCGAGGCCGCATCGACGGAGGAGAAGACCTTCGAAGGGGTGCGGAAGGCGATCGACGAACTGGCGGCGCTGGTCTCGTACGTGATCAACAAGCTCAACGGCAGCCATGTCCTCGTCACGGCCGACCACGGCTTCCTGTTCACCGAGTCGGCCCCCGGCGAACCCGAGAAGACCAAACTCGATGAGAAGCCCGAGGGGACGGTGCGGGCCAAGAAGCGCTACCTGATCGGGCACCACCTCCCCGACCACGAGGCGGCCTGGCACGGGCGGACCAGGGTGACGGCCGGGGCTGACGGCGACATGGAGTTCTGGGTCCCCCGTGCCGCCAACCGTTTCCACTTCACGGGCGGGGCTCGCTTCGTCCACGGCGGCGCGATGCTCCAGGAGGTCGTCGTTCCCGTCGTCACCGTCCGGGAGGTCGAGGGCAAGTCGGCCAGGGAGACCAGGACCAAGCCCGTGACGGTCCAGGTGCTCGGCTCCGCCCACAAGATCACGAGCAACCGCCACCGCTTCCAGCTCATCCAGGTCGAGGCGGTCGGCGAGCGGATCAAGCCGGTCACGCTCAAGGTGGCCATCTACGAGGGCACACAGCCCATCACAAGTGCGAAGGCCGTGACCCTGGACTTCGGCCAGGGCGGGTTCGGCGAGGGAGTCTGGCCGGGCGAGCCGGTTACCAACGTGGAGACCGTGACCTTCGACAGCGTTTCGGACAGGATGGACGAGCGGAAGAAGTGGGTGACGCTGGTCCTGCGAGACCGCCCCTACGACAAGAAGACGCCCTTCCGGCTCGTCTTGCGAAATGCCGAGACCGGCATCGAGGAGCAGAGTGTGCCGGTGGTGATCGACAGGGCCATTACCGATGACTTCTGATACCACGATCGTTGACGGCGGGCTCGACGCCCTCCTGAACCGGCACTTCGCCGGGAGGGTCGTCCGCAAGGACCTGACCAAGCTGGTCAAGGAGGGGGCGAATGTCCCGGTCTACGTCCTGGAGTACCTGCTCGGCTCCTACTGCGCCTCCGATGACGAGGAGGTCATCCGGGAGGGGCTGGATACCGTCAAGAGGGTCCTCGCCGAGAACTATGTCCGGCCCGACGAGAAGGAGAAGGTCAAGTCCACGATCCGGGAGCGGGGCAGCCTCAAGGTCATCGACAAGGTGACGGTGACGCTCAACGAGAAGCGGGACGTGTATGAGGCTCTGCTGGAGAACCTGACTGTCAAGGGGGTCGAGGTCAACAGCGGCTACGTCAACAAGTTCGAGAAGCTGCTGGTCGGCGGGATCTGGTGCATCGCCACCCTGGAGTACTTCTACGAGGAGGACCAGAAGGGCTCGCCGTTCGTCCTGCGGGACCTGAAGCCGATCCAGATGCCGAACATGGACATGGAAGAGTTGTTCGAGGGGCGTCGGGGCTTCACCGAGGCCCAGTGGATCGACGTCCTGATCCGCTCGACCGGGATGGAGCCGACCCACTTCACCGAGCGGGTCAAGTGGCACCTGCTCTGCCGGATGATCCCGCTCGTCGAGAACAACTACAACCTCTGCGAGCTCGGCCCCCGTGGCACGGGCAAGAGCCACATCTACAAGGAGATCAGCCCGAACAGCATCCTCGTCTCCGGCGGCCAGACGACCGTGGCGAACCTGTTCTACAACATGGCCCGCCGCTCGGTCGGCCTGGTCGGCCTCTGGGACGTGGTGGCCTTCGATGAGGTGGCGGGCATCTCCTTCAAGGACAAGGACGGCGTGCAGATCATGAAGGACTACATGGCCTCGGGCTCGTTCGCCCGTGGCCGGGACTCGATCAACGCCTACGCCTCGATGGTGTTCGTCGGCAACGTCAACCAGCCGGTGGACACGCTGGTCAAGACGAGCCACCTGTTCGCCCCGTTCCCCGAGGCCATGATCGACTCGGCGTTCTTCGACCGCTTCCACGCCTACCTGCCGGGCTGGGAGGTGCCGAAGATGCGCCCCGAGTTCCTCACGAACCAGTACGGCCTGATCGTGGACTACCTGGCCGAGTGGATGCGGGAGATGCGGAAGCGAACCTTCGGGGACGCCATCAACAAGTATTTCAAGATTGGGCGGGACCTGAACCAGCGGGACACGATCGCCGTCAAGCACACGGTCTCCGGGCTCCTGAAGTTGCTGTATCCGCACGAGGTGTATGACAAGGAGGCTGTTCGGCGGTGCCTGGAGTACGCCCTGGAGGCCCGCCGCCGGGTGAAGGAGCAACTCAAGAAGATCGGGGGCATGGAGTTCTACGACGTCCACTTCTCGTACATCGACCAGGAGACGATGGAGGAGAAGTTCATCAGCGTCCCCGAGCAGGGCGGCGGCGCCCTGATCCCCGACGGCCCCCTGAGCCCGGGCGTGATGCACACGGTCGCCACGGGAGGCGGCGGGCACCTCGGCCTCTACCGGATCGAGACCCAGGTGACGTCGGGCGCCGGCACGCTGAAGACGTCGGGCCTGGGGTCGAACTCGGCCTCGAAGGAGGCGGTCAAAGTGGGGTTCGACTACTTCAAGGCAAACGCCGCCCGGGTCAGCGCCTCGATCAAGGCGGGGGACCACGACTACCACCTGCACTTCGTCGAGTTGCACAACACGGGGCCGACGACGGCGCTGACACTCTCGGCGTTCGTGGCTCTGTGCTCGGGGGCCCTCGGCAGGTCGGTCCAGCCGCAGATGGTGGTCCTGGGGAGCATGAGCCTGGGCGGCAATGTCGTCCCGGTCGAGAACCTCGCCGAATCGCTCCAGGTCGCCTTCGACTCGGGTGCGAAGCGTATCCTGCTGCCGATGGCCTCGGTCAAGGACATCCCGACGATCCCGGGCGAGTTGTTCGCCAGGTTCCAGACGGGCTTTTACGCCGATCCCACCGACGCTGTGTTCAAGGCGGTGGGAGTTCAGTGAGCTGCCTCGCCTTTCTGCGGGGACGAGGGTGGGACCAGCGCGGACTTGTTCACGAGGCGGCTCCCTGGAAGCCTCGTCACCGACTCTGCGAGGCCTGCCGAATGGATTCCGCCGCACATGCATTGTTTCCGGCCCGAGCCGCCCGGGCAGCCGCCCATCCGCCGGCCGGGCCGGAACGGCTCGCGCCAGCGGGCGGGCCGGCGTCCGAGGTTCGCAGGCCAAACGGCCGGCCTCGCCCCAGGGCTGGAGCAACGATTCGTCAAACGGCCGGTCGGGTCAGCCCGCTCCATCGCCAGTCCGGGGCACTGGCACGCGCCACGGAACTCGTCCGAAGCCTTACGGAGTTCATCTCAATCTGGAGGATTCTTTCCAGAAAAACAGATCGGAGACCGGATTCCTTCCTATAATACTTGTAGTTACCCTGTCGCCTTCTCCTTCCTTCCAGGCAAGCAATCTGGGCCTCGAAAACGGTGGTGAACAGTCGAGACCTGGCGCCGGCGACGCCATCCCGGTCTCGCGGAACCAGGATGCGATGAAGCTTCAACCGCCAGCTTCGAGGACAGCAGCCATGAGCCAGCCGCCGCCTGGTGATTCCTCGAGTGGGTGTTTACCGGGCGATGCTCCGCCCACCTCGACGATCTCAGCGAGATCGCCGGCCAGCCCTCCATGTAACACGCAAGCATTTAACATCAATGCGTGGAAGCTCCACTCGTTGCCGCCTGGACTCGCCAGGCGGCCGGCTGGCTCTATTGCGTGCTTGAATCGCAGGATCGATGAATGGTTGGTCCGTATCGACGAGCTTGCGGTTTCCGTGGATCAATCATCCGCGCTCACCCTGGCAATATGGAGGGCGGATCGTCGCATTGATGCTTGCTGTTGTGATACTGGTCGGGCGAGTTCCGGGGAGATGGAAATCGCGCGAACGAACCCAATCTGGCCCAGTCGAGGGGCTCGGCCGATGGCGGCGGGGTGGAAATCGCGCGAACGAACCCAATTTCGGGGGGAGATGGGCTCGAGAGCGGGCGGTCTACCCTGGAAATCGCGCGAACGAACCCAATTTTCTGATCAGATGTTCACAAGTGCGGCGAAGACTGACGGTCGCACAGGGAGGAACAGCAAGGACGAGTTGGGCGATGATGGTGATTCCGCGGGACCAGCCGTGAGAGGGAATGGAAGCGGTCAGGGCGATTGGGGGAGCACGTCGATCGGGCGTCGGCCGACTCGAGCAGGCGCATCGAGAAGCTCGCGGCGAGGCGATCTGAATCATGGGTGCAGGCGCGTACCATTAGTTCGTGGTATTGCGGTCGCGACGGAGCGACGATGCGGATGGGAGCGAGGTCGTCGGATGCGATGGGTCGATGCCAACGATGAGATGGGTGGAGTTGAAGCGAGGAGCTGGGAGCACCTGGCTCTGGAGGCGGGTAATCGGTCCGGTCTGGACGTAACGGTTGCCAGTGGCGACGCGTCATCGCTGCCGCATCATTCGGAAGCGCGATGTTGCATTTTGCGAGGTTTTGGATTCATAATAACGCGGTTAAGAGGGTCAGCCCCGTCCGGATGGGGGACGAACGTGGCGGCCGCGATGCTATCGCGGGTCTGTCCCGCCAGCGGGGCCGGCGAAAGGGGAGGCATGCCGGAAGTCACCATCAGTCTGGAGGGTCATGCCGAGGAGCTCGCGGTCTTCGGCAGTCGTGACCAGTACCTCCGACAGATCAGGGACGCCGTTGGAGTGAAGGTCCTGGCCCGGCACGGCGAGGTCCGCATCGAGGGCGACCCCACCCGGATCGACCAGGCGAAGCGGATCTTCGAGGGGCTGCGGTCGCTGTACCGCGTGCGGAAGTCGATCTCCGCGGGCGACGTCAGCGAGTTGATCGACCTGACGCTTCAGGCGCAGGACTCAGACCAGCCGGGGACGCTGGAGATCCGCGAGGGGAACCGATCGGTCCGCCCGCGCTCGGACGGTCAGGCGCGGTACATCCGCGCGCTGCTCCAGGACGAGCTGGTGTTCTGCATCGGACCGGCCGGGACGGGCAAGACGTACCTCGCGGTCGCGATGGCGATCTCGCTGTTGCGCCGGGGTCGGATCCGCAAGATTGTGCTGGTGCGCCCGGCGGTCGAGGCGGGCGAGCACCTGGGGTTTCTGCCGGGGGACCTGGAGGCGAAGATCAACCCGTATCTCCGCCCGCTGCTCGATGCGCTTCACGACCTGATGGACTACGACCAGATTCGCCGGTACATGGACAACGACCTGATCGAGATCGCCCCGCTGGCGTACATGCGCGGCCGGACCCTCAATGACGCCGTGGTCATCCTGGACGAGGGTCAGAACGCGACAGTGCCGCAGATGAAGATGTTCCTGACGCGCATGGGCCAGAACGCGCGGATTGTGGTCACGGGCGACATCACGCAGGTCGACCTGCCGGCGGGCGTGCGGAGCGGCCTGGCGGACGCGATTGACAAGCTCGGGCGGATTCCCGGGGTGGGCGCGGTGTACCTGGACCGGTCAGACATCGTTCGGCACCCGCTGGTGCAGGCGATCGTTGATGCGTACGAGGCGGCCGAACTGGCGGAGGATCGCGAGGCGCGCGGCCGCACCGAGGTGACACCCATTGCGGCGGCGGCCGCGGCGGCACCTCCGCTGCCGGCGGAGCCGCCCGGAACGACCGGGCCGACGGCCGGCGAGACCGCCGGGGTAGCGTCTTCAACATCCGCCGGAGCGCCGACTCCACCCTGAGATGCGCGGTCGGCGCATGATGTCGCGACGCGACGCGATGCGCTGTGTCGGAGCGCGTCGCCCGGGATCGTGAGGAGCGCGTTCGATTCAAGACGAGTCCCGACGAGGACAACCCATCTGTCAGCGACCGAGGTCATCGACGATCATGAGGTCATCGAGAGCCCTCCGCCATCATCGCCCAGTCGGGGCTGCGTCGCCCCGGCCATTACCTGCGTCCGATGGTGGTCACCCCGCCCGCGCCGATCTGAGACACAGCAATGAGTATCGGTAAACGGCGTCCGCGACTGTCCCGAGCGCAGCTCCGCCCGTCGGCGGACACGCTCTCGCTCAGGCCGGACCGCCAGACCAGGCAACGCAATCGCGCCGCGAGGCTGGCGCTTGTGGTCGTGTCGCTGATCGCCACGGCGGCGATCGTGCACGGCTCGGGGCCGCCGTTCAACTATCGGCTGGGCGAGCGTGCCGATCGTGAGATCCGGGTGAACGTGAAGGAGTTCCGGGTCAGGAACCAGACGAAGACAAGTAACGAGCGCCAGTTGGCCGCCGAGCAGGTAGCGCCGGCGATGACCAACGACCCCGCGCCGGTACTCGAGCTGGCCGCCCGCCTGGACGATCTGGTGTCGGTGATCGCCAAGGCGTCGCGGATCGAGGAGGTCAAGGACTCGCTCCGGTCGGCGTGGAAATTAAGGCCCGAGGATTTCGCGCGGATCAAGGCGGCCGTGAAGACGCCCGCGGAGCGCGAGGCGATGCACGCGGCCGTCCTGGCGGCGTTCCAGCCGCTGGCGCGGGACGGAATCCTGGGCGCCGGCAGTCTGCCGCCGAGCGAGGAGTCGAGCCGGACGCTCTCGGTCCGGCCGAAGGGCGAGCCGCCGTCCCAGGCGCGCGAGGTGCCGCGGGATCGGGTGATCCCCGAGCGAATGGCGAAGCCCGAGGGGGTCATCAGCCAGGAGTTCCGGGGAGCGTTCCCGTCGCCCGAGGTCGGCCAGACGCTGTTCTCCCGGATCGCCGACAAGTTCGACGGCACGTCGACCCTGACCTATCAGGCCGAGGAGACCGCGGCCGCCCGCGAGGCGGCGCGGCAGGCCGTGCCGGATCATTATGACACATATTCGCATGGCGATGTGCTCGTCGAGCAGGGGGATACGATCGGCGAGGAGCAGTTGATCCTGCTCCGGTTGGAGCACGAGAGGGCGCTGGCAAACCTGAGCCTGGGCGAGCGAGTACGGCGGGCACTGGGGATTCTGGCGCTGGTCATCGCGCTCTTCTTGCTCACGGGTTACTACGCGGTCCGGCACGAGATCCGGTTCATCCGCGATCCTCGGCGGATCGCCCTGATCTGCGGGCTGGTCGTGCTGGCGCCCGCGACGGTCCGGCTGCTCAACATGCAGACCTGGGACGCCGAGCTGGTGCCCATCGCGATCGCGGCGATGATCGTGGCCATCGCATATAACCCCAACTTTGCGCTGATGGTGACATTCACGATCTCGCTGCTGACTTGCGTGGCGCTCGGAACCGACCTGGCGCACTTCCTGGTTCTGATGGGGGGAACCGCGGCCGGGGCGCTGACGCTGACCGAGGTCCGCACGCGCACCAAGCTGATCAAGGTGGGCGCGACGGCGTCGATCACTTACTTTCTGATGACCTGGGCGACGGGGCTGTGGCTCGATCAGCCGATCGAGATGGTACGGACCGACGCCTTCTGGCGGGCCGGTTGGGGCCTGATGGCCGGCTTCTTCCTGGGCGGCAGCCTGCCGTTTCTGGAAGGGGCGCTGGGGATCGTCACCGGGATCAGCCTGCTCGAGCTGGGCGACAACACGCACCCGCTTCTCCAGGAGCTGGTCCGCCGCGCACCAGGCACGCATAATCACTCGATCACGGTGGGTGCCATCGCGGAGTCGGCCGCCGAGCGCATCGGCGCCGACACGCTGCTGGTGCGGATCGGCGCGTACTTTCACGACATCGGCAAGATGCTCAAGCCACACTACTTCATCGAGAACCAGGTCGGGACCACGAATCGCCACGCCAAGCTAGCGCCGGCGATGAGCACGCTGATCATCATCGGCCACGTCAAGGACGGGGTGGACCTGGGCCGGCAGCATCACCTGCCCGAGCCGATCATCGACCTGATCGAGCAGCACCACGGCACAACGCTGGTCGAGTATTTCTATTACGAGGCGAACCGTCGCAACGGCAACAACCCCGACGGTATGCCGGTGCCCGAGAGTGCGTTCCGCTATCCCGGCCCTCGGCCTCAGACGCGTGAGGCGGCGATTCTGATGATGGCCGACGCGGTCGAGAGCGCCAGCCGGACACTGTCCGAGCCGACGCCGGCGCGGATCGAGGGGCTCGTCAGCGAGCTGGTCGACAAGCGGCTCCGCGACGGCCAGCTCGACGAGTGCGGCCTGACCCTCCGGGAGATCGCCGAGATCCGCGACAGCCTGATCAAGTCGCTGATCGGCATCTACCACGGCCGGGTGAAATATCCCGAGCATCGGTCGGCATGAATCCTGCACGACATCAAACGACAGTCCGGGAGGCGACGATGGGGCGGGGCGACGAGTCGGAAGCGGTCAAGATCGAGATCGAGATCAGCGACACGCAGGGCCACCTGCGGGTGGTCCCCGACGACCTGGCGGCGCTCGCCCGATCGGTCCTTGCCGCCGAGGGCCGGCGTCACGCGTCGATCTCGATCGCCCTGGTCGACCAGGCGGCGATCCACGCGATCAACCGCGAGCACCTCGGGCACGACTGGCCGACCGACGTGATCAGTTTTGACCTCTCCGAGCCCGGCGACCCCGTCCTCGCCGGAGAGCTGGTCGTCTCGGCCGAGATGGCGGCGATAACAGCCGCCAATCTGGGGGTCGAGCCTGGCGACGAGCTGGCGCTCTACGTCGTCCACGGCATTCTTCACATTTGTGGATATGACGACATGAACGAGGCCGATGTCGCGGCGATGCGGCGGCGTGAAGACGAGCTGCTGCGGGCCGTTGGCCGATCGAGTCCCTTCGACCGAGGCGCCCGGCGGTCCGGCTCGCACGCGGACCTGGCGCAGTCGCCCAGTTCGGTTGGTGCACGACAATCGACGGGGCGGGCGGAGTCATCACCGTGTTCAGCCTGAACCTGGCGGGCCTGCTGACGGCCGGCCTGCTCCTGCTGGCGCTGCACCTCTTCGCGGTGGCCCTTACCAAGGCGCTGCGATCGTACTCGCCTTCAATACTCGAGGAAGTCTGCGAGCGGCGCGGCCAACCGGAC
>JAKAUH010000724.1 GCA_021818605.1 Planctomycetota bacterium | reverse complement strand
TTCCGGCGATCTCCGCCGTTCAATCGAACGGCGACGCAATCGCCAGCTCGCGTGCCAGCTCAATAATCGACCAGCGGACGTCCGCTGGCAGTGCGATGCCCTCGGCGAGTGCCCGCTGCCGCCGTTCCCACTCCATCTCGCCCGGCAGGTAGACCCGGTCCGAGCCGTCGGACCTGGGCACCTGCCGGATTTCCCGGGCCATGGAGTCGACTCGTCGCTTGAACTCGCCGATCGGCGTCATCGCCCCGATATCGATCGCGAGGAATGCCCCGCCGTGGCCCGTGGCCATCGAGGGATCGTCGCCCATCCACGAGAGCACCTGGTGCCGGATCGACGCCCCGGTGAGCACCGCCGCGAGAGATTCGATCAGGATCGCCAGGCCATAACCCTTGTACCCGGCCATTGGCGTCAGGGCGCCGCCGGCGAGGAACGCGGCCGGGTCGATGCTCGGACGGGCATCGGGGCCGATGAGCCAGCCCTCGGGAATCGTCCGCCCGAGAGCCTCCGCGGCCATGACCTTCCCGCCCGCGACGGTGCTCGTCGCGACGTCGAGCACGATCGGCGGGCCGGCTCCGGCCGGCACGGCGTAGGCCAGCGGGTTGCTCCCCATCACGCGGCCACTCGCGCCCGGAGCGGTCACGCTGGGAATATCGTTGGCCATCGCCAGGCCGATCATGTCCTCTTCAGCGGCCATCGCGGCGTAGTAACCGGCCGCGCCGAAGTGACAGCTATTGAAGACGCCCGCGTAGCCGATCCCACACGCCCGCGCCCTGGCGATCGCGGCGTTCATGGCGAACGTCGAGACCACCATCCCGAGCGCCGAGCGGCCGTCGATGATCGCCCAGGCCGGACCTTCGGCCGCGACCCTGGGCCTGGTATCCGTGCGAATCCCGCCCGCGCGGATGCGGCGGATATAACCGCGCAGGGCCTTCGTGCCGTGGGTGAAGACGCCCCAGCTATCGGTTGTGACCAGCACGTCAGCCGTGGTCGCGGCGTCTTCGGGCGAGATTCCCACCAGCTCCAGCGCCCTGAGGCAGAAGGCCGTCAGGTCCTCAATGGTCACGGCAGCCGCCGATGCTTGGTCCCCGGGCATGTCGGATCGTCCTCCTGCTCAATCACTCAACGGGGACCCGAAAGCCGTGCCGACAGCCGCCGAACGATCGTGATCATGACGGATCGCCAGCGCGATTCCGGCTCCCGCGAGCATCACCACACCCAGCAGAACCTGGCCGGCGGCGAAGCTGCCGGTGGTCTTCTTTATGTAGCTCATCAGCGGCGACGAGAAGGCACCACCCGTGTTGGCGATCGTGTTGATCAGCGCGATTCCGCCCACGGCGCCCAGTCCGCTCAGATACGACGTCGCCAGCGACCAGAACAGGCCGATCATGCTGATCATCCCCGCGCTGGCCATCGTCAGGGCGAGCAGCGCCAGCCAGGGCGACTGCACTGTCGCGCTGAGCCACCATCCAATGGCCGCGATCAGGGCACAGCCCGCGATGTGCCACCGGCGCTCGCCGGTCGCATCCGAATGTCGGCCGACCAGGTACATGGCGATGGCTGTCGTGAGGTTGGGGACGAGGTACAGGTAGCCGATCTGCTGCGTGCTCCATCCGGTGAACGTTCCCTTGAGGATCTTTGGCGCGTAGAAGCCGAAGCTATTGGTCCCCAGCGCGATCGTGAAATACAGCAGGATGAACAGCACCATCAATGGATGGCCGAGCGCCTGGAGCCGGTCGAGCCCGTGGCTTGCCACGCGATCGCGATCCTCGCGGGCCATGCGCTGGTCGAGCCAGTCGCGCTCATCCGGCGAGAGCCAGCCCGCGGCTGCCGGCCGGTCGGTGAGATAGAACCAGGTGGCGATGCCGAGAATGACCGCGGGAAGTCCCTCGATCAGGAACAGCCACTGCCAGCCCTTCAGGCCGGCGGCGCCGTCGGCGTGATCCAGCAGCCAGCCCGAGACGACTCCGCCGAACGCGCTCGACAGCGGCGAGGCCATCATGAAGCACGCGACGGCCCGCGCCCGCTCCCGCGTCGGGAACCAGTAGCTCAGGTACAGCACGATCCCGGGGAAGAACCCCGCCTCGGCGACTCCGAGCAGGATCCGGACGATGTAGAAATCCCGCGCGTCGCGCACGAACATCGTGTAGGTCGAGACCAGTCCCCAGGTGATCATGATCCGGCCGATCCAGAGCCGGGCCCCGACGCGGTGCAGGATCAGGTTGCTGGGGACCTCGAAGGCAAGATAGCCCAGATAGAAACAGAAGGTGGCGCCCCAGCCGTAGACGGACTCATCCAGGCCGAGATCCGCCAGCATGGTCAGCCGCGCGAAGCTGATGTTGTTCCGATCGAGGATGTTGGCGACATACAGCAGAAAGAGGAACGGCACGAGCCGGCGGAAGACCTTGCGCAGCACCGCCCGCTCGGAGGGATCGCCGCGGTCGGGGCGATCGATCTCTCGTTCGGACAGCGGACCTTCGACAGCGTCGCCGGGCATGCTCGCGTTGCCCCCGCCGGCCCGGGCGGCCGGCCTCGCGGATCATCCGCCTCGCACGGACTCTCCAGCGTAGGGGGTGTGTCCGTCCGTTGCAACCGGCGAGACGCGTATGTGGGCCGATTCGATTGGCCGACCTGCCGGGCCCGGGGGATCGGGTCGCGTGAGCCCGATGATCGACGGGAGCTCGCGCGACCCTCGTCGTCGACGGCCGCGGACGATCAATGCATCCCCCGGACCGCCCCCGATGTCTGAAGGCATCCCGCGACGGCCGCCGCGGCGGCCAGGACGATCCATGTCAGCCTCCTGAACATCTCTCACCTCCTTGTTCGGGTTCATCGGACGGATTCCCTTCCCTCCGACCGGCATTTCGCCAGAGCGATCGGCAACGAAACATATCACGTCCGGCGATCCCGCGTAAGGTCGACCGGACGATTGAGGTTGATCTTGCCGGAACCGGCCGGAATTCGTAGATAATCGCCAACCTGTCGACCACTCGTTCATTTCGCGTTGCCACACTTCGCCGGTTGGGATGAGGAGAACGCGCATGGAGATGCGATTGCAGCCGGTCTGCGCCGTGCGGGAGACCTGCAAGTGCTGCGGCGCGGATGCGCCTCCGTTCGGCGTCGTCGACTTCCACAAGAACTGCGAGATTCTCCGCCGCAAGGTCCTGGGCGTCTCGGGCGTGCCGATCTACTACCACCGCTGCCCGGAGTGCGGCTTCCTGTTCACGACGGCATTCGATGGCTTCACGACGAACGACTTCCGGCGGCACATCTACAACGACGACTACGTACTGGTCGACCCCGACTACCGAGGGGATCGCGCCCTCGCCAACGCCGACATGCTGCTCAGCCTGTTCCGGGCCGCACGCCCGGAGCGCGTGCTCGATTACGGCGGAGGGAACGGCGCCCTGGCGGCTCACCTGCGCGCCGCCGGATTTGACGATGTCAAGATGTATGATCCGTTCGTCCCCGAGCACGCCGAACGCCCCGAGGGCCGATTCGATTGCGTCGTCTGCTTCGAGGTCGTGGAGCATTCCACCGACCCCGAATACACGTTCGCCGACATGTGCGACTTCCTCGACGAGCCGGGCCTGATCCTGTTCTCGACGCTGCTGCAGCCCCCCGACATCGAGTGCCAGGGACTCAACTGGTGGTACGCCGGCCCGCGCAACGGCCATGTCTCGCTGTTCTCGCCCGCGAGCCTGCGGATGATCGTCGAGCCGCTCGGCTACGGACTGGCGTCCTTCAACCAGAACCTCCACGTCCTGTTCCGCGAGATCCCCGACTTCGCCCGGCACTTCCTCATTCCACGCGACGCCCATCGCTACGCGAATTACACGACGACCGTCCTCGCCTGCTGAGACACCGCCCGAGGAACCCCGGCGAACGGGCGACGCCAGTCGCCAGGTGCTTCAAGGCGAATTGGTTCGCCCGGCGCGGCCGCCCGCACCGGCTCGCCTCGCCGGCGCGGCGTTTGCACCGGATAGGGGATCGGCAGGTCCGGTACTCGAACGCACATCCTCTTGACGCCGACGCTGCAAGTCCGTTGTAATCATCGCCTTGCAGTGAAGTCTTGCCCTGAAACCCGAAAGCGCGACACCGATGCCCGCTGGCGAAGTCCCTTCGAGCCCAACTCCCGTCGACTCATCCACCAGCGAGATCCCGTCCCGCACAAAGCGTCGCGGCCCTACGGCCGGGCAGGTGCTGGTCGTCACGAGCGTGATGTTCACGTTCATCTCGTTCTGGCGAACGGCCGCGATCGTGCTGTGCGACCTGGCAAGCACGGCCTATTACATCGGCGGCATCGTCGAGGGGCAGATTGGCAAGGCGGCGCCCTGGTTCGTCCTGGCCGTGATGATGTTCAGCTACGGGGTGCGGAGCGTCTACATCGAGAGCTGCGCCATGTTCGTGCGCGGCGGCGTCTACCGGATCGTCAAGGAGGCGATGGGGAGCCTGCCCGCACGCCTCGCGGTCTCGGCGCTTTTGTTTGACTACATTTTGACCGGGCCGATCAGCGCGGTCACCGCCGGCCAGTACATCATCGGGCTGGTCAATGACCTGTTCGCTCTGGGTGAAAACAGCCCCCTCATCCTGCACAAGAACCTCATTTCGGCGGCCATGGCCATCGGCGTGACGATCTATTTCTGGAGGGTCAACACCAAGGGCATCCACGAGTCGAGCGACCGCGCGCTGAAGATCATGGGGGCGACCACCGTGATGGGGGTCATCATGATCATCTGGTGCCTTGTGACGATCGCCGTGGACCCCGGTAAGCGGAACATCCCCTGGCCACCCGAGCCGGATTTCTCGCCCAAGGTCAGCGCCCAGGGCGAGCCGATCCTCGACCCGTTCAACAAGCAGGTCGACCCACTGGGCTTCGTCCGCGAGACCGGTCTCGCCGAATCGCTGCGGCCCCAGAACATCCACGGCCACTGGCTGAGCCTGATCGGCCTGATCGGGATCATCATGTCGTTCGGGCACTCGATCCTGGCGATGAGCGGCGAGGAAACCCTGGCCCAGGTGTATCGTGAGGTCGAGAGCCCCAAGCTCAGGAACTTCAAGCGCGCCGCGCTCGTCGTGTTTTTGTATAGCTTGCTATTCACATCGCTGATCAGCTTCTTCGCCGTGATGATCATCCCCGACAATGTGCGGATGTCCGTCTACAAGGACAACCTGATCGGCGGCCTGGCGATGAACGTCGTCGGCCCGCAGTGGGCCAGGCTGACATTGAACGCGCTGGTCGTCGTGGTCGGCTCGCTGATCCTCTCAGGGGCCGTCAACACAGCGATCGTGGGTTCGAACGGCGTGCTCAACCGCGTCTCCGAGGACGGCGTGCTGCCCGACTGGTTCCTCCGGCCGCACCCGCGTTATGGAACGACCTCGCGGCTGATCAATTTGGTCTGCTCGCTCCAGATCATCACGATCCTCGCCAGCCGGGGCGACGTGCTGACGCTGGGCGAGGCCTATGCCTTCGGCGTCGTCTGGAGCTTCGTCTTCATGTCGATGTCGATGCTGGTGCTCCGCTTCAAGCGGCCCGAGCCCCGCGAGTACGAGGTGCCTTTCAACATCCGGATCGGCCGCTTCGACATCCCGGTCGGCATGACGTTGATCTTCCTGGGGCTGGCCACCGCGGCGGTCGCGAACCTGCTGACGAAGGAGGTTGCCACGATCTCGGGGATCGCCTTCACCGCGGGCTTCTTCGCGCTGTTCTGGCTGAGCGAGCACACGCATCGCCGCCGGCTGGGAATCACGACCGAGCACCACGAACACCTCGAGCATTTCAACCAGAAGCAGACCGATCAGCTTAGCGTGCAGGCGCTCAACCTGACCAGGCCGTTCCGCAAGCTGGTCGCGATCCGATCGCCCTATAACCTGAGAATGCTCGAGCGCTGCCTGGCTGAGACCGATCCCGAGACGACTGAGGTCGTGGTGATGACGGCATCGGTCCTGCCACAGGGCTCGAGTGACCTGTCGCCGACCATCACCGAGCAGGACCGACAGCTCCTGACGGCCGTGGTCAACCTGGCGGAGCATGCCGGCAAGCCGGTCAAGCCAGTGATCGTCCCGACGAATGAGCCGTTCTTCGCCCTGGTCCAGACGGCGATCACCGTCGGCGCCCAGGAGCTGATCATGGGGCAGTCGAACAAATACCGCCCCGAGGACCAGCTCGACATCGTGGCTCTCTACTGGTTCAACGTCTGCGGGGCGAGGCCCGAACCGATCTCGATCCGCGTGCTGGGCAAGGATCGCGACGCCCGGCTCGATATCGCCGGCGGTAGCCAGATTCCCAAGGCCGGCACCGGCTCGGCCGAGTCGGCCCGGATCCTCGCCGACCTGCGCAAGAGCTGGCACGGCGTCGAGCGGCTGCTCCTGGCTTACGACGGCAGTCCCCTTTCCGCGGATTTTCTCGAGACCGTCATGAGCTTCCTCGACCCGGCCATCGAGGTCACCCTCATCGATGTCGTCGAGCCCGACTCATCCAACGACGAAATCGATGACGCCGAGGAGGCCCGCGACCTGCTTGGCCGGGCGGTCGACCGAGCTCGCGAGCTGGGCCGAATCGTCGAGCACCGCCTCGCCGAAGGCGAGGCCGGCCCCGAGATCGTCCGCGCGGCCGTCGACGGCAGGTTCGACGCGATCTTCATGAGCCTGCGCGGCGTCTATCGCCGCGGTGACACCACGGCCCTGGCGTCCAACACGCGCTATGTCCTCGAGAACGCCCCCTGCCGCGTCATCCTCGGCTTCGCGCCCAAGTCGATCCCGTCGCCGCCGAGTACGTAGAAACCATCCGAGAACGGCTGTCGTGCCTCTGCGATGTGACGAGTTGCATCGAGTGCCCCGAACCCGCCTGGCGAACCGGCGACATCAGTCGCCGGGTGCTTTCTCACCTGGCCTGTCGCCAGCTGCTTTTCGGGCAGGACGCGGCGACTCACGTCGCCGGTTCGCCAGGGACGGCGGCTCACGCGGTCTCATCCTCGGGCCGTTCGTGTAGACCGGGCTCGGCCAGGCGGCGAAGGGTCCGCCCCCACTTGCGCGGGAGCTTGCTCCGGCCGAACTCGGCGAGCCTCGGCTCGAACTGGTTCCAGGTCAGGACGGTCAGGCAGGCCGCCTCCTGGACGATCGCGATCATCACGCGCGAGCGGTGGAGCGCCAGCACGGCGATCGCGCCGCTCTCGGGGTTGCGGCCGAGGCGCCGCGTACGCGAGAGCGCCGTGCGCAGCTCGTCGACCGCCGATTCCGGCGCCGCCGCGAACCGTTCCACGAACCGTTCGACGGCGTGCCGGGTCAGCCGCACATTGCTGTAATCGCGCTGGCCGGGAGGAGTCACCGCCCTGGCCCTCATCTCAACTCGCTGACAAAGGGCCGGGCCGGGCCGGGCCGGGCCGGCCCAGGCCGTACCAGGCCGCCCGACCAGCGTCACTTTACTTGACCTCGCCGATCGCCGCCCAGATCACGCCCCGGCGCAGCCACTCCTGGTAGTTCGGATCGGACATGGCAGCCGTGTTGTGCCCCAGCACGTTCTCGTAGACCCGTCCCATGCCGTAGTGGTTCACCCAGATCACCGGCTCGTCCTTGCCCGTCCCGCGCGGTTTCTTGGGGTCCGAATACGCCGTCGCCAGCACCACGCTGCCGGGGGTGAGCATCGAGTTCTGGTAGAGCTCGTCGACCGCGTGATCGAACGATGCCGGGGCACCCTCGGAGATCGGGTGCTTGGCGTCCGTCTTCTTGACCGTGAATGCGTGCGCCGGACCGTGGAAGCCCTGCGACCGCCAGCCGCCGGCCACGGCCTTCTCGAATTCGACCCAGTTCGGCTTCGCGAAGGCGCTCGAGCCGTAGTGATAGCCGACCACCCCCTTTCCGCCGCGGACGGCGTTCAGGAACGCCTCCTTGTTCGCCACCGACCACCGCGATTCGGGCGATCCGCCCGGCGTCTCCTTGTAGTTGAGGATCAACACGTCGTAGCGAGCGAGGTTCTCGTCGGTGAGGTCCTTCGACGGCGTCGCGGTGATGTCGACCTTGATGCGACCGTCCTTCTCGAGGATCTCCTTGAGGGCCTTCGACGTCTCCTTCCAGGCGTGGGCGCCGACGTTGTCGCCCGTGATCACCAGGGCCCTGATCGGGCCCGATTTCGCCTGCCCGGCCGTCCGGGCCTCCGCTCGGGGCCGTGCCGACGCCGCGGCGGCGGCCGGCCTGGAAACACCCAGCTCGTCGAGCGGGATCGGGCCGAAGACGGGGACGGCCATGTCCATGCTGTCGACCAGGTTGCAGTACGGGTCCAGGCCATAACCGTACCAGAGGTGGGCTCCGGCCGGAATCGTCCCGGCCAGCTTGAGGATCACCGTGTCCCGCGCCCGGCCGACGCACGCTTCATAGATCAACGGAATCTCGCCGCCGTCCTGCTTGCGGATCGAGAAGCCAGCGATATGCCGCTCGGGAATCAGGCCGAATCGAGGCCCCTCGCCGGCGCTACCGGGCGGGATCGGTCCCGGTCCCGGCCCTGGCCCCATGCTGGCCGCGCCCGGTCCGCCGAACCCGCCCATCATGTTTCCCATCGGACCGGGGCTCATCCCAGCCTGATGAGGCCTCGGCGCCGCCATGTTCACGCCCTTGAACCTGACCACCAGGGTGTTGTTCGGCCCCCGCGCCACGCGATCGAGCGTCGGCGTGGTCGCGCCGATCTGGCCGAAGATCTCGCGCTCGACGATCCGCGCTAGCCGCTGACCGGCGCGCTTGAGCCCCTGGGTTCCAACGTGGATCAGGTCATCGAGCTCGAGGTCGATGACCGAGATCACCGCCGTGTACGGCACGCGCTCGGGCAAGACCCGCTGCGCCTCCTGCACGGCGTTCCAGCCCCGCGGGTTCACCCCCGCGACGACGAACCGGCCGATCTGCACGAAGTAGAACGGCAGCTCGGGCTGGCCGAAGTCCGATCGGACCGCCTCGATGAACCGGGCGAAGACCTGGGGATAGCGATTCCAGGCGTCGCCGCCCATCGCGTCGCTTTCCCCCTGATACCAGAGCACGCCCTTCACCTTGCCGCCGGCGAGCTGGAATTGCCGCATCATCGAGCCATAAAGACTATGGCCGCCCTCGCCCTTCTTCGCCGGGTCCCACTGCTCCATGCTGGTGCCGCCGTGGGCGCAGATGACCAGCCCGATCGGTACGCCGGTCGAGCGGGTGAGCGCCTCGGCGAACGGCAGCCCGAGGCCGGCGCCCTTGTTCCTGGTCTTGTGGGCGATCGCCGAGCGCTCCGCCCTGATTTTCGGGTCGCCCGAGTGAACCGGGTCGGGCGAGTCGATCAGCCAGTGCAGCGGCTCCTCGGCCTGCCGCCACTTGCCGTCCATGCCCAGCATCATCACCCCCGGACTGGGCGGCGTGACGTCCACCAGATCGCCCAGGCCCTCCATGTTGGACTGACCGGCCAGGACCCACAGATCGCCGACGAAGATGGGGCCGACCGTCACGGACTGATTGTTGTTGTCCTTGAGGAGGGAGCAGGTGAGCGTGTACGGTCCGCCCACCGGCACGAAGGAAAGCTTGCCGTCGGCGTACCGGATCGCCGTGGCATCGACATTGCCGCCGATCTGAACGCCAACGACCTGCCACCCCCTGGCGGACTCATCCAGGACGATCGGGATATCAGCCCGCCCGTTCATGCCACGCTGGTAGACCCGCGAGGCAACGGGCTCCTTGAGCAAGGACTTCTTCTCGGCCGCGCCCGGAATCGGAATCTGCTGGGCGGATGCGATCAGGGCGGTCGAGCTGAACGCGAGGACGGCGGCCAACACCCAGGCTAGGCGAAACGTGGAAAAGCTGGTCCGTGACATGGCGGGGGCGGCTCCCTGTCAGTGAGGCGATAGACGGCACAAGGCCACGCGTTCTCATGGTACTGGGAGCGCCCGGGCGACGAAAGGGGCCAACAGGCAGGCCCCGCGCGGTGGGATCAGGCACCCGGAATGCTCGCCGCCCGCGCCGGCTATCATCGCAGTCCAATCACCAGCAATCGCGCACAATGGCCAGGCGTACCCGGTACTCATCCTCACCGACACCACCCGCGGCCACTGCCGATTCCACGGACTCGGCCCGGTGCAGGGCAGGCGGGACGCGGCCCCGGAACGCCGGAAGCCCCGCGGAACTGGCGGGAACCCACGACGATCGCTGGCGCGGACCTCGGTTGATCACTCCGGCCGACCTCGGCGCGCAACCTCGACGTGAACCGCTTGATGAAAAAACGAACACCAACGCGCCTGCCAGACCCTGGCAGAATTGGCTTCGTTTTGCTCAAATCCACCCCCCAGGACGCCCTCCCGGCGTCGAAACCGTCGAACGAGTATGAAGAAAATATGAAGATTGGGTTCGTTCGCGCGATTTCAGGGTGGTTCGAGCCCTCGCAGACCCACCCGGGACCGAGTGCACTCATCTTGACCCTGTTGCAAGCAACGAGGCGCTGATCTAGCAGGCGGCCGCATTTCGCCTGCCCGCGACGCATGCCGCGAGACCCGCCGCGGATGACCGCAGCCCGTCTCACGCACCGTCGCAGATGCACCGCCTGTCAACCGCGGCCAGGAAGTGAGCCACTTTCGCGGCCAGAATTGAGCCACCGCGGTGGTTGCCCAGTGGGATCCTCGTGCAACCCTCACAAATCTTCTGGCGATTTCCCCGACCCATCTGGCTGCG
>JAKAUH010000992.1 GCA_021818605.1 Planctomycetota bacterium | reverse complement strand
GGCTGGCCTGGGCCGGCGTCATCGTCCACGTAACGTCGCGTCAGGTCGCGTCGCGTCGTACGCGCCAGGCCCACCCGGCGGCCTCGGACCCGGAAGAACTCCGCCGAACCGAATGCCGCCTCTATCTACCAGGATGTAGCAGATTTGCAAAAACTGTACGGTCTCTGTCCGAAAATGGCCCGATTTTTTGGCGTAAACCATTACGGCCAAAGGGATAACATTTTTACGCTTTTTTCAAAAATATTTCCGGTATTTGTCGCCAGGTTCTTGTATGGCCAACATGGCAGCCTATATGGAATCTTATGGCTCGTTGATAGGTCGGCCTCGGTCGGGTCCGACAGGCCGCCTCTCTCGGCGTGCCGCCATGCGCAGGACGCGCGGGGGACCAGCGGCAGGGTGCCGCGAACCGGGTGCCGGCCGAGTGGCGGCGCGACGCGACGCTCCAGGCTCTTGTCTTGCCTGCACGTCATGCGTCATCGTAGCCGGTCACCCGCGTGGAATCGTCGGCCTGGAGAGCGAGGCATGCCATTCGAGAAAGTCCGGTGCGAGGCCCCGCTGTTCCTCGCCCTCCTTTTCACGGCGACGATTCTCGGCGGCCTGCTCGCCGGCTACGAGCCGGTCGGCGGCGACCCGGACCGGATGTATCGGCCGCTCAAGTCCGAACTGGCGCGGGCGCTGCGACAGGGGCATCTGCCCGAGTGGAGCGACCGCTTCGGCACCGGACTGCCGCTGATCGCCGAGAGCCACGTTGCCGCGTTCTATCCGCCGAACCTGGTCCTCTATCGCGTCCTCGACGTCCCCACGGCCTACCGGCTGTCGATGTGGGGCCATTACCTGGCCCTCACCGCGGCGACGTACTTCTACGCGCGATGCCTGGGCGTCCTGCCGTGGGGCGCGGCGCTCTCGGCGTTGGCGTTCACCTTCTGCGGGTTCCAGGCGATTCACTCGAGCCACGAGCCGTTCTACTGCCTGCTGCCGTACCTGCCGCTGGCGCTGGGCCTGGCCGAGCGGTTCCTGATGAGCGGGCGAGCCGTGTGGCTGTTGCTGCTGCCGGTCGTCCTGGGCGTGCAATGGACCCTCGGCCATTTCCAGATCCAGACGTGGACGGGGGGCCTGGTGATTCTGACGGGCCTGTGGCGGGCGGCCGTCGATCGGCGGCCGTGGAGTCGGGCCGGGCTGCTGGTGGTCGCGGTGGGAGGCGGGATCGCGATGGCGGCCGTGCAGCTCGGCCCGAGCTGGCAGTTCTCGGAGTTGGTCGGCCAGACCCGGCGCGCGGCGAGCGACCTTCTGTTCTACTCGTATCCCCCCGCGCACTGGTTCGAGCCGGTCCTGCCCCGGTTGGTGCGCGAGCTTCGCCAGGGCCCCGAGGGCCCGTACTGGTTCGGCGAGCAGACCACCGGCTTCGAGGCCGCGCTTTACGTCGGCACGGTCCCGCTGATCCTGGCCCTCGTCGCGATCGCCTCACGACCGGTGGAGCGCACCACCCTGCCCTGGCGGCTGGCGGTCCCGATCGCCTTCGCGATGGCGAGCATGCCGCGGTGGTGGCCGCGAGGGTATCTCGCGTTGCTGGCCGTGCCGGGCCTGGGGTATTTCCGCGTCCCGGCGCGTTACACGCTGCTCGTCTCGCTGGGCCTCTGCCTGCTGGCCGGCGAGGGGCTCGATCGGACGATCTCGCGCTGGCGGTTTCGCATCGGGATGGCGGTCGCGCTGGCCTTCGGCGCCGCCGCGATGGCCGCCGCGGTCGTCTGGTCGATGCGCAGCGGCGTCCACCTGCGCCCGGGTTTCGCGGGGATCGCCGACGGCTTCCTCTGGGCGGCGCTGGCGTGGTCGGCCGCGGTGATCGTCGTGCTGCTCTGGCGATCCGGCCGGACTGGCTGCTGGATGCCGCTGGGCGCCGTCGCGGTCGAGCTGGGGATTCTCTACCACGCCAGCACGACGCAATGGGGCTGGTCGATCGCGATCCCCGGCGACAGCCCGGTGCTCACCGAGCTGACCCGCGCGGAATCGGTCGGAGCGATCGGCGGCCAGCTCGACAACCTGCCCGTCCGCGCCGGCCTGACGACGGCGACCCCGTACACGGGCTTCGCGCACCCCGACCCCAACCGGATCATCGTATTGATGCAGGAGCGATTGTTCCGGGCCACGGCGTTCCGATCGCCGGGCTCGGTCGACACGGGGATGCTGACGCGCTGGCTGCGTCGATGCCGCGTGACGCACCTGGTCGCCGACGGCCGGAAGACCGCGGGGTTCGGGACCGAGCTGGGCTCATGGCGCGACCCGGCGCTCGACCGGATCATCTACCACGCGGCGAACGAGCGAGCGGAACGCTCGTGGTCGATCGTCCGCCTGGCGGACCCATTTCCCGAGGCACGGGTCACAACCCGCGCCCGGACCGCCCCCGACCGCTCTTCGCTGGTCGAGCACCTCGCGCAATCCGACGACCGGGAAACCGCCTGGTTCCTGGCCGAGGACCACGTCCCCGCGCGCCCCGATACCCGGGGCGCCCGGCTGACTTCCTGGGACGGCACCGTCGCGACGGTGGAACACGACGGCCCCTGCGACCTGGTCCTGGCGCGGACCTATGACCCCGGCTGGCGTGCGCGCATCGACAACGGCCCCGAGCGCCCGGTCCTTCGTGCCGACGTGGGCTTCCAGGCCGTGCGGCTCGAGGGCTCGGGCACGCACCGCGTCCGCCTGCTCTACCGCACGCCGCGCGCGGCACTCTGGTGGTCGATCACGCTCGCCGCGATGGGCGTGGAGTTTCTGGCGGCCCTGGAGCTCGCGTGGAGGGCGGCTCGATGGCGAGGGCGTCCGACCGGCGATGAAGTGCCGGGTCGGACATAGAACCCAACCCGGCGGAACGGAATCAGCCGCCGGCTCCGCGCGTCTTCAGGCCGAACGCTTCCTCGACTCGCCGGACCTGCTCTGGATCGTCGGGGAAGCCGCAGGAGTGGGCTTCCATCCTGGAGAATCGCACCGCGTTGCAGCCATGGCACCGGCCGCAGCCCGAGCAATAGGGAACATCGCAGGTCGGACAGTCGACCTGCTCGGCCAGCTCTCGTTTCGAGACGCGCCGTTCGCCGCAGCAGGGGCACCGGCCGCAGGCCGGGCAGGCCGGAAGCGTCGATTCGTGGACCGCCTCGCAGCCGCCGCACGTGATCAACATCCTCGATCGGCCCTCCTCATCTCTCGGCAAGCCCCGCCCGGTCGTCGGATCGTCGGTGAGAATCGCCTCCAACTCCTGTCTGAGAATCGGTCATCGCAGGTCTGAGCTCGAACGCGCTGACCCTCACGGCAACAGGTCATCGACGGCAATGCGGCCGACCGGCTGTCCGGCAATCTCCAGCGGGATGGTGTCCCCGATCGGGAAGTCCACGCGCGAGGCATAACCACCGGCTCCCGGCTGGGTGTAAACCTCGACTCGGCGATCGATGAGATTGACGATCCAGCAGACAGGAATTCCCGCCGGCCCATAGAGCCGCGCGACGTAGTCGCGATCGACTGTCAGGCTGGAGTCGGCGACTTCAACGACCAGCGCGATCTCGCCCGGACCGGGGTCCTGACGGTAGTCGCGAACATCTCCGCGGACCACGCAACGGTCCGGCTCGGGCTTGCTTGCCTGCCCCGGCAGCCGGATCGGCTTGGCCGCCCGCACGTGCCAGCCCGGCGGGAGAACACGCAGCAGCTCGCGGCCACACAGCTCGTCGGCCATCGTATGGGGGGGATTCTGGGTCATCTTCTCCACCAGCAGTCCCTGGATCAGATGGAGACGACGACGCCCCGGGAAAGCTCCCGACGCGACCATCGCCTCGTATTCCTCGACCGACATCCGGTACAGCGGCGACGGCATCCAGTCCGGCGGCCCGCCGCCTGGGGGCATGGTCTGAGAGATTGTCGACATCGGTCGGCCCTCCGCTTCTCGTGGTTCCTTGATCGTAGCCGACGACCGCTCAGGTGGCCATGGCAAGGCTCGTCCTTACACCACTCGTTCGCCCCGTGCCAACTCCGGCATCGCATTACCAGGCTCCCGCCCCCTACTTCAGCCCATTCTCCTTCTTGAATTCCTGGATCATGGGCGCGAGCTCGCGGCTGACGTCGATCCGGCCGCCGTCGACGAACGGGCTGAACGGCGTCCGCAGCCGGGCGTCGGGCTGGCCGGGCGGACTCAGCGGCGGGGCGGGCCAGGCGTCCGGGTTGATCACCACCTGACGCACGCGGACCTCGCGCCTGCTGATGTTCCAGACCAGAAGGTCGGTGGCCATCGTCAGCGGGCCCTTGTAGGTCCGGCGAATCCCATCGTACATGGGAAATCGAACGTCGAAGTCGTTGAAGAAGTGGTACGCCACCGCCATTCGGGGGTTGATCTCGGCCATGACGCGGCCGAAGGCCGCCGGCACGGTGTGCACCGACGTGGCCACGTTCAGGGCCGACTGGGCATCAGCCACGCCGATCGCCGCGATCGCCGACGGAGCCTGAACTGGCGACGGGCCGCGTTCCGTCCCGTCGGACCCTGGCCGAGGCGAGCGGTTCTCGCTACGATGCCGGCGGCCGTCCATTGACCAGTAAGGCCCGCTCCGTCACCCTCGGGCGGATGTCTCTCTCGCTCCAGCGGACAACCATCATGAAGCCGCTCTGCCGTCGCGCCTCGCTGACCTCAGTCGTCGTGAGCGCGCTCGCGCTCGCTAACATGCCGGCGATCGGCCAGGAACCCTCCCCGTCCGGCGCGTTCCCCGTCGCCATCCGCGTCGACGCCTCCCGGCCTGGGGCCGAGATGAGGCCCGTCTGGCGGTTCTTCGGCCACGACGAGCCCAATTACACGTACATGCCCGACGGCCGGCGGCTGCTCGGCCAACTGGCTGCGCTGAGCCCCGAGCCGGTCTACATCCGCACGCACAACCTGCTGACTTCCGGCGACGGCACCCCGGCGCTCAAGTGGGGCTCGACGGGCGTCTACACCGAGGACGATCAGGGACGCCCCCATTACGACTGGACGATCCTCGACCGCATCTTCGACACGTACCGGGAAAAGGGCGTCCGGCCTTATGTCCAGATCGGATTCATGCCCGAGGCGCTCTCGACCCACCCGGCTCCCTACCAGCACAAATGGAAGCCGGGCGCACGCGAGTCGATCTCCACCGGCTGGGCCTACCCGCCGAAGGACTACCGGAAATGGGCCGAGCTGGTCTGCCAGTGGGTCAGGCACTCGGTCGAGCGCTACGGTAAGCCCGAGGTCGAGACCTGGTACTGGGAGGTCTGGAACGAGCCCAACATCCTGTACTGGCGAGGCACGGCCGAGGAGTACCACAAGCTCTACGACCACGCCGCCGATGCCGTGAAGCGAGCGCTGCCCACGGCCCGCGTCGGCGGGCCGCACGTCGCCGGCACGAAATCGCCGGGCGCGACGAAGTTCCTCCGCGCGTTCCTCGACCACTGCCTGCACGGCCGGAACCACGCCACGGGCCAGGTCGGCTCGCCGCTGGACTTCGTGGCCTTCCACGCCAAGGGGGCTCCTCGCTTCGTCGACGGGCACGTCCGGACGGGCATCGGCGCGCAGCTTCAGGACATCGACCGGGGCTTCGAGGTGGTCGCCAGTTATCCCGAGCTGAGGAACACCCCGGTGATCATCGGCGAGAGCGACCCCGACGGTTGCGCGGCCTGCCCGTCGTCGATCTACCCCCAGAATGGCTACCGCAACGGGACGCTCTACGCCAGCTACACGGCCGCCGCGTTCGCCCGCAAATATGCCCTGGCCGAGCGGCACGGCGTGCGATTCGAGGGCGCGGTGACGTGGGCCTTCGAGTTCGAGAACCAGCCGTACTTCGCCGGCTTCCGGGTGCTGTCAACCAACGGCGTCCCACTGCCGGTTATGAACGTCTTCCGAATGTTCGGCCTCATGGGCGGCCGTCGGCTGCCGGTCGAGAGCAACGGCGAGATGGGTCTTGATGAGATCCGCGCGCACGGCGTGCCCGGCCGCCCGGATGTGTCGGCGCTGGCCAGCCTGCGGGGCGGGAAGGTCGTCATCCTGGCCTGGCACCACCACGACGTCGACGTCCCCGGCCCGGCCGCGGACGTCGAGCTGACGATCGCCGGCCTGCCCGCCGCGGCGGACCGGGTGCTGCTGGAGCACTTCCGCGTTGACACCGAGCATGGCAACGCCTTCGAGGCGTGGAAACAGATGGGCTCGCCGCAGACCCCGACGCCTTCGCAACGCGCGGCGCTCGAGCGGTCGTCGGACCTGCCCCTGCTCAGTTCCCCCGAGTGGGTGAAACCCGATCACGGGACATTGAAGCTCCGCTTCGCTCTACCACGCCAGGCTGTCTCGCTGCTGGTCCTCGACGCCGGCGCCCGGTGAGTTTGGCCCACGCCGGGGCCTGATCGCGAATCAGCCGATCGGCGCGACCTCGAAGGCGTGGTAACCCATCGGCTTCAGGTCCAGGAACAGCCCCCGCGCCTCCAGGTCATCACCGTCGCGGTCGTGGACCGCCGGGCCAAGGAGATCCCTCAGTCTCCACGTCCTGCCGCCGAGTTCCGTGAAAACCGGGGCGAGCCGCACGCAGCACTGGCCCTGGTTGTCGGCGTAATTCACCGCGACGAGCATCCGCTCGCCGTCCGGACCTTGCCAGGCGAACGCGATGAATCCGTCGCTGGTCCAGTTACCCTCCCAGGCGGCCGCGCAGTCGAGCAATTGCCAGCGACCGTCCCGCAAGGCGGGCGACCGGACGACGGCGAGGAGCCCGATATAGAACCGCTGCACCTCCGGGTTCACCGGCTCGTCGGGCGCCCGGCAGAGGTGCGGCGAGACGTGCGTCCGCCGGCCCTGGAACTGACCCATCTGGAAGAAGCGGAGTCCCGGCGAGAGATACGTGATCACGGCCGCGGCCTCGTGGACGCCGGGCGGGAAGGTCGCCGCGGCGCGCGGCTCGTCGTGGTTCTCCAGGAAACGGGCCAGCCGGTCCTGGTAGTCGAGCCCCGCCCGCAGGTGGTCGCGCACCGGCCCGGCGTGACGGTCGCGGAGCCGGTCGTACAGCCGCTTATCATAGGTGTAGTCGAATCCCTGCTGCTGCAAGGTCCACTCGAGGTCCCAGTACACCTCGGCCAGGAAGCAGAAGTCGGGGGCTTGCTCCCGCACGCGACGGATCGCCTCGGGCCAGAAGGGCCGCGACGCGATGCCCCAGGTCCGCTCGAAGACCTCGGGCAGAATCAGCATCGCCATGTCGCAGCGCACGCCGTCGCAACGCCCGGCGACCTTCAGCAGCTCGCCGAGCATCGCGTCCTGTGTGGCCGGGTTGCCGTAGTTGAGCTGGAGGACGTCCGACCAGCCGGGGAAGTACGGGTCGCGGCCGTGGGCCAGCACCAGATCCCCGCCGCACCGGCTGACCCGGGTGTAATTGTCCGGCGAGCGGGCGAGGTCCAGCTCGGTCCCGTCGACGTAGTATTCCGGATGCTCCTCGACCCAGGGATGATCGAGGGCCGAGTGATTGGGGACGAAGTCGAGCATCAACCGCAGGCCGCGGGCGCGGAGCCGCTCGCGGAGCCGGGCGAGTGCCTCGTTGCCTCCCAGGGCCGAGTGCGTCTCATAGGCCGAGATCGCGAACCCTGAACCCCCGATGTCGTCGTCGCACAGGTCGGGCAACGTCGCCTCGAACCCCCGGCGCCACCCGGCATTCGACCGCGAGACCAGCCTGCCGGCCGGGCCAGTCTGCCAGACGCTCAGGAACCAGATCCAGTCGAAACCCAGCTCGGCCAGGCGGTCGAGCTCGGCGTCGGGGATGTCGTCCAGCATTGCTGGACGGCCCAGCCTGCGGGACAGCTCCGTCAGCCAGACGCGGGTATTGATCTGGTAGAGCGCGGGATAGCGCGGCAGGTGCGGCAAGCTGGCTTCCTCGGATCCAGAGCGATGAGGAGTCGTCGGGACCTTCTCAGCGAGGCGACGCATCGCGGGTGTTCTCCGGATCGCCTGGGGCGTCGGGCCCGAGGAGAGATACCATCGCTCGGCTGACGATCCGGCCAGGTCCGTCTGATCCCGGGGAATTCAATTCCGCGCACCGGGTGGTGCGGCCGAACTCAGGGCACCCACCGGCTTGGGCGGCGAAAGGAGGTCCTGGAGCCGCTCCTGCCAGTCCGCCAGGTGGTGACGAAGGAGGGCGTTGTCCGGGTCGAGGATGACCGCGTGTCTGGCCTCGTCCACGGCAAGAGTCAGGTATCTCTCGATGCCTGCCCGATCGCCGGTCTTGCAGGCGTTCTTGTGGATCTGAATGCCGGCGTGGCTGAGTGCCCAATGCGCCGCAGCGTGGTTGGGATACCGTGCGACCAGTTGCCTGGCGAAAGCATGAAAACGGTCGGCGAGCCGCCGGGCCTCTTCCAGCCGGCCGGAGTTGCGTCGTTCCGCGATTCGAATGAAAAAACAATCGACTATATGTGCCTCAAGGACTGGAGCGGCTCCCCCCGATGCCGGTCTCACCGAAAGCAACTGGACAAGCAACGATGCCCAGCTCTCGGCGCTCAGCTCGTCGGCCTGCGGGGAGATCAGTCTCGAAAGGGCGTTCGTTCCAGGGACCGCCGGGGACTCGGTCGGCCGGGACCGGCCGTTCGTCTCCAGTTGTCGAAGATCCTCGCAGGCGAACACTCTCAGGATGGCAGCCGCGGGATCCCCGGCACCACGCGGATCATTGTCGAGCATGCGGAGATTCGCCTCGATCAGCGATCGGGCTCGTGCGACCTCGCCGCCTCGAGCCAGTAGCATCGCGAGGCCCGCGCGCATGTTCGCAAGCGAGGTGATCGAAGCGGAGGTGGCGCCACGTTCCAGGATTCTTTCGACGACCGCGATGCGTCGTACCGCGTATTCGATGCAATCCTTGACTTTCCCCTGGCGGTTGGACAGATCCACGAGGAGTGCATAATTCATCACCTGGAACGCCAGCACCGCGGCATCCCCCGGGGCCTCAGCGGCGGCCTGCTCCAGGCTCTGCTGCGCCTGGGTAAGCAGCACATGTGCCTCATCCAGTTCTCCGTCCTTGATGAGGATCGCGGCCAGGCGGATGTCAGTCCCCGCCAGCCACTTGCGCACAGTGAGATGATCGGGGCAACGATGCTGGAGCGTCAGGAGATTCTGTTTGCCGCGCCGAAGGACCGGGACCAACCTGGACCTTGAGTATTCCGCGGGAAGTAAAAAGAAACCCCGGCCATTCGAATCGGCGAAAACCCCGAGGATCTCGTCCGCCAGCTCGAGACCGGCCTCGGCCGTCCGCCGCTCGGAGTCGGCGCGGCTGCGCTCGGCCTGGCCACGATTCCGTTCGATCTCGGCGCGTTGGAGCTCGGCCGTGGCTCGCCGCCAGAACCACGATGTTGTGAGCAGGCCGATCGCGATGGCCAGCACGAAGCTGATCGCCAGTGTGGCAACGACCGGACTGTGCCGGGCCCATCGGACCGCACGCCCCCAGGGGCCGACCGGATGGATCGAGACCGGCCTGCCGTCCAGGAACCGTTTCAGGTCGTCCCGCACGGCGCCGGCCGTCGGATACCGCCGGGACGGATCCTCCTCCAGGCACCGGAGGCAGATCCGCTCGAGATCCCCGGGGATTCGCGGCGCCAGCCGCCTGGGCGGAATCAGCCGCACGCCGGCCTTCGAATCGCTCCCATCGGCCGGAATCGACTCGCGTTGCGGCGGCTTGCCGGTGAGGAGGTGATGGAGCGTTGCCCCCAGGCCGTAAGCATCCACGGCGGGGGTCAGCACGGCGTCGGCCCGGAGCTGCTCGGGAGCCGAATATGCGGCCGTCCCGGCGACGAACCCCTCGTCGGATGCCGTCCGTCCGGCCCGGCCGGCCAGCCCGAAATCGGTCAGCAACGGCTGGTCGCCTCGGCCCAGCAGGATGTTCGATGGCTTGACATCGCGGTGCAGAATCCCGGGGCCGGATTCTTCGTCGTCTCCGTCGGTCGATCGTTGCAGTTTCAACTGGTGGACGAAGTCCAGCGCGTCGGCGACCTGGACCATGATCTGGGCCGACCAGCGGGGCTCCTGGGGAGCCCCGCCGATCCGCTCCGCCAGCGACGGGCCGTCGATCAGCTCGGTCGCGATGAACGGCGTGCCGGCCTCCAGGCCCTCGGCGATGATTCCGGAGCCGAGATACCGCACGACGTTGCGATGGCCGATGTGGGCCAGGACCCGGGCTTCGCGGATCAGCAGGCGATTCATGAGGCGCCGCCGTTCCGGCGCCTCTGGCCCGGCCTCCGGTGAGGGCGGCCGCAGGACCTTCAGGGCGACCAGGACGCCGAAATGGCGACGGCTGATCGCCCGGTACACGCGGCCAAATCCTCCTTCGCCCAGCACGCCCGTGATGTCGTGGCCGGGGATTCTCAGTCCTGCCGCGGCTGAAGAGCCGGCCGCCGCGGTCCTCGAGCGGCCCCGCCGCTGGCGGCGGTCACGCCGGGCCTCGGCCCGGCGTCGCAACTGCTCGACCGCCTCATCGATCCGGCGGCGGGCGTCGGGAGCGAGCAAGACCTCGATTCCGGAAGCCAGCTCGGGCCGGGAATCGCCGCGCAGGAACGCGGCATAACACGCTTCGAGGTAGCCGTCGATCGGCTCTGCGGAGATGGCCTGGGTGTCCATGACTGCGACGGACCTCCGTCATGCTCGATCGTCACCGTTCGCGGGACCGCCCTCGGCGCCATCGCCCGCAGTGGGGCCGCGCTTCGTCTTTCGCTTCGCCTG
>JAKAUH010000554.1 GCA_021818605.1 Planctomycetota bacterium | reverse complement strand
CCTCCACGCCCGACCCGACCCGACCTGACCCGACCCGACCTGACCCGACCCGACCCGACCGCATCCATCGAGGGAACGAAACGGCCATGGAAACGATCGAGGCACCGAATGTCATCATCGGCGCGGGCGCGATGGGGTCGGCAGCGGCTTATCACCTGGCGCGCCGGGGCGCGCCGGTGGTGCTGGTCGAGCAATTCGCGATCGGCCACGACCGGGGTAGTTCGCACGGCGCCGCGCGGATCACGCGGCACTCGTACGCCGATCCTCGATATGCGCGGCTGATGCCGGCCGCGTTTCGCATCTGGCGCGAGCTCGAGGCCGACGCGGGCGAGCCGCTCTACATCCGCACCGGCGGCGTGTCGTTCTCGCCCCCGGGCGTCGATTACGCCGCGCGGGTGGCGGCCAGCCTGGCCGAGTTGGATGTTCCGCACTGGCGAGGCACCGGGGCCGAGTTCAACCGAATCCAGCCGGCCTTCGGCCTGCCCGCCGGCGAGGACGTCGTCTTCGAGCCCGACGCCGGCCTGCTGGCCGCGTCGCGGGCGGTCGCCCTGCAGGTTGAGCTGGCGCGAAAACTCGGTGGCGATCGTACGCGGGTTCTCGAGCAAACGCCCGTCCGGCGGATCGACCTTGACGGTGAGCGGCCCGCGGTCGTCACCGACGAGCATCGGATCATCGCCGATCGGCTGATCGTCGCGGCCGGCGCGTGGGTCAGCCGCCTGATCCCGGACCTGCCTGTACCCGTGCGGGTGACCCGGCAACAGGTCCTCTATTTCCGGCCGGCCGATCCGTCGCCATTCCAGATCGGCCGGTTCCCCGTGTTCATCTACCAGGGAGCAGGCGAGGACGACGCCTTCTACGGCATGCCCGACTTCCTCGGCCTGGGCGTGAAGGCCGCGCGCCACGGCGGGCCCGAGGTCGATCCCGACGCCAATAGCCCGCTCATCGGCGAGGCCTATCGAGCGGAGGTCCGCCGGTTCCTCCGCGGCCACATCCCCGCTCTGGGTGATGCGGCGATCGGCCTCACCGAGGTGTGCCTTTATACCGTCGCGCCCGACGAGGAGTTCCACGTCGACTTCCTGCCGGTCCGTCGCGATGTCCTGGTCGCCAGCCCGTGCAGCGGTCACGGGTTCAAGTTCTCCTCCCTCATCGGCCGCGTGCTCGCCGACCTCGCCACCACCGGCGCGACCGAACTGCCGGTCGACCACTGGCGGTTTTCAGGTGGCAATCCATGAGATTATGAGGGCAAGTCCCCCCCGGGCCGGGGTTGACGCATCCCGCCATTCTCGCAGAATCGGCACTTGCGGATCGGCCGGTGCCGGCCGGCCGACCGTCGCGCGCCGGCGTCGGAAATCACCGTGCGCGCAGACTTGCACGAGCCGGCAACGAGGGTGGAGGGACGGGATGCCCTGGACAGCCCAGCAGCGGACGAGGAAACACAGGCGGTGGTGGCGAACCCCAAGCGCGGAATGGCCACCGGCACAACCCGAGGGCCAGCGAGGACTCGCTCGGCTTCGCCGGGTGCTCCGGATCACGCTCGCGACCATCGTCGTCGTCGGCCTCGGCTGGCTGATCGTCGCCCGGATGCAGGATGTACCCCGCGTCGAGCCGCCGTTCGAGCGCCTGGTCGGCCCCGGCGCGGGGCCGGTCAAGGAGTTCGCCCTTCGCGATCTCGACGGCCAGCTCCACACGGTCGCCGAGTGGGCGGATCGCCCCGCCGTGGTGCTCGCGTTCCTTGGCCCGAACTGCCCAGTTTCCCGCAATTCCCTCGACGATCTCAACGCCCTGGCCCGTGACTTCGGGCAGAAACGTGTCCTCTTCCTCGCGATCGACCCGACGCCGGGCACGACGCCGAATCGCGCCGCGAAGGCGTGGGCGGGCCGCACGCCGGCCTTCCCGGTTTTGCTCGACTCGCGGCATCGGGTCAGCCGGCAGGCGGGAGTTGACGAGACACCGACGGCGGTGGTCGTTCTGCCGGACGGACAGGTGATCTACCGCGGTCCGATCGACGACCGGATCGGCGCGGACGGCAAGCCACAATCGGGGCCCAGCCGTCCCGTGCTTTGTTCCGCGATCGAGGCGATCCTGGGCGACGAGATGCCAGCCGAGACCTTGGTGGCGGCGCACGGCACGCCGATCGCGCCGATCCCGGCAGAGTCGCTCGACGGCGGCGAGCGGATCACGTTCAACAAGCACGTCGCGCCGATCCTGTGGAACAACTGCGCGCGGTGTCACCGGCCGGGGAACATCGGGCCGTTCTCACTCCTGACCTATCGTGATGCGCGGAAGCGGGCCGGCTTCATCCGCGAGGTGACGGAGTCGGGCCAGATGCCGCCGTGGAAGGCCCACCCGGGCGCTGGCGTGTTCCTCGACGCGCCGCGGTTGAGTGTTCTCGAGAAGGCGACCCTCGCGCGCTGGGCCGAGACCGGCTGTGACGAGGGCGATCGCGCCGACCTGCCGCCGATGCCGAGCTTTCAGGATGGCTGGGAGCTGGGACCGCCCGACCTGGTCTTGACGATGCCCGAGCCGCTCGACCTGCCCGCGGGCGGGTTCGACATGTACCGCGCCTTTGCGCTGCCGGTGCCGCTCGATCATCCGGAGACGATCGTCGGCGTCGAGTTCCATCCGGGCAATCGGCGGATCGTCCACCATATCCGCATCCACATGGACCAGACCGGTGACGCCCGCCGTCGCGACGAGAGCGACCCAGGCCCCGGCTTTGCCGGCTGGAGGGGCCGCACGGTCATGGAGCTGCCCTATCCGGGCCTCGGCGGCTGGACGCCCGGCATGACCCCGCGATTCACGCCGAAGGGCGCGGGCCGCGCACTGCCCACGGGCTCGGACATCGTGTTGCAGATCCACTACCACCCAACCGGCAAGGCGGAGCTCGACCAGTCGAGCGTTGGTCTGTACTTCGCCCGTCAGCCGGTGACGCGCCGCATGGCCGGGTTCTCGATCTGCACCGACCGGATCGATATCCCTCCTGGCGCGAAGCGGCACTCGCTCATCCAGGCCGCGCGGCTGAAGACCGATGTCCGGCTCTACACGGTGGTCCCGCACGCCCATTACCTCTGCCGCGAGTTCCGCCTGGCGGCCACCCTGCCGGACGGCCGCATCCGGCCCTTGCTCTGGATTCAGGACTGGGACTTCGACTGGCAGGACCAGTACCGCTTCGCCCGGCCGGTGAAGCTGCCCAAGGGGACGATCCTGACCTTCGCCGCGTACTTCGACAACAGCGAGGACAACCCGCGGAACCCAAACAAACCGCCGAAGCGGATCCGCTACGGCGTCGAGAGCCAGGACGAGATGTGCGCCTGCCACCTCGAATTCCTGCCCGAGGGCGCCGGCGCGTACGAGGCCTACCCAGGCAAGTCGCCGTTCGGGTTGTGAGGGCCGGATTCCACTGGCATGAAAGTCGGTCGGGCATTCTTGCCCGACGAGGCCCGGGTGTCGGGCAAGAATGCCCGACCTGATTGAGAATCTTTCGTGCCGGGGTAATATGTGCAATGTGCAGGTTGTGCAAACCCCTGGGGATATGCACAACCTGCACATCGACCGGCGGGCATGGCCCGCCCGGCATCATCCGAGTGCCTTGCCGAGGCCGGCTCTCAGCGATCGGTGTCGCCGTCGAGTGCAGCGGTTTCCTCGTCATCCCGGTATCGGCTGCGACTGCTGATCCGGCCGCGGCTGTCACGAATCCGCGTGGCGGTGTTTCTCTCGACCGTTTCGATTTCGAGGAAGACGAGCACCTCGGTCGCGGTGGGATACGTCCCGGGAATCTGGAGGTTGAACAGCCCAGTCTTCTTGTCGAGGATGCCGGGGTGGATGCCGCACGAGATGATTAGCGACTGGCGCAGCCGCCAGTTCCGCACGGTCTGCTCGAGTCGGGTCATGGCTGAGTCGGGGACGTCGATCGAGGTCTCGAACGGCGCGATCTCGCGGGGAGCGATGATCTTCGTGCGGTGGAGCATTCGGACCGTGTTGACCCGCAGGTCGATCTTGGCGTCGACGGCGTTGCCCTCGAAGTTCAGCAGCGGGCTGATCCGGAGGAAGACGCCCTCCTGGATCGTCTCGGACCTCGGCTGGAAGGTCGGTACGCCGCCGGGTTCCTGAACGAGGCCCCCGACGAAGGTTCGCTTGGCCGCGGTGTCGATGCCGATCGTCTGTCCGTTGATCATCTCGACGCTCTCCTTCGAGAGCGGGCGGAAGCCCTGCTGCACCTGCATCTGGGCGAGCATTCCGGCGGCGTTGCGGGCGTCGATTGTCCAGATCTGCTGCCCCTGCGGGCCGCTGCCGACGTAGGTCAGTTTTGAATACTCGGAATACCGCCAGCGCGGGTCGACGGCCGCGACGTACTGGACGCGGAGCCTCAGGATGTCGGCGGTGGACCGGACGAATCGCTCGACGATCTCGTCCACCTTCTTGATCATCTCGGGCGAGTTGTAGACATAAAGCCGGTTGCGGTCGGCGGCGAGCACAGTCATGTGCTCGCCGTGCCATTCGGAGCGCTCGGTACGGGCGAGGATCCAGTCGATCAGGCACTGCTCGGGCGGCCCCACGATACGCGTGGGGATGCTGGTATACGGCCGGATGTCCCACGTCTTGAACTGGTAGCCGGCGACGCGCGGGATTGCGCCGGGCAGCCCCGGGTCGCCGCCTGCGTCCGGGTCATCGGCGGCGGCGCGGGAGCGGCGGGTCGGTTTGCCGGCCGATTGCGCCAGGAGGCCGGCCGGGACCATGCCCCCGAGTAAGAGCGTCGAGAACAGAGCCTTGCGCCGGTTCATGCCAGAGGCCTCCTTGCCGGGCTGGCGGGGGAAAATCGGTCGAGTGTGGAATCGGTCGCGGATGCCGGGCGAATGCCTCGCCCGCGCAGGGAGGAATTCCGCTGGCGAGACGGATTTCAGGTAGGTCAGGCTTTCCAGCCTGACGTTCGAGCCCTGTCAGGCTGGAACGCCTGACCGACCTTCGGCCAGATAGCCGGCAGTCTTAGCAGAGTTTCGATTTTCCCTCAAGTCGAACTCCGCCGGCGCCGATCGCGCGACCGCGCGCCCCTCGTCAATCCAGGCCCGTCGCGCAGATCCTTCGTCCCCCGCGTCGGACGGCGCGTGCCGAGATTCCGCTTCAAAAGTCGAGGCAAAAAGGGAAATCGGATGCAAACGGCCGGCTGGACCGCACCTGGCCATTCATGAGCTACACTTGCGTCGGATCAAGGGAAGGCACGGTGGTCTTCCTTCGGAAGCCGGGGACGCGGCATGCCGACGAGGGCGGCGCGTCTCACGATGCGCCTTGCCCCTGACGGCGCCGTCAGTCCCTACCCACCGGCCATATCTTCCCGGCCAGCCGGCCGGCGATGCGCCATCGTCGCTGCGCCGCGCCGCGACTCGACTCGACTCAACGCAACCCAGAGCACGGAAGATCCGTCCAGACGCGTCCCCTCGCGGGATCTGCGTTCGGGCTCTCCTGCCCCCCCATTGACCTTGCCCTACCTATGGAGAGTGGCATGGCATCACCACGTGAATCCGCTCGCAAGGAACGCCATCGCAGGCGCCCGCCGATCGGCCTGGCCCGCGAGGAGCTGGAAGTCCGCCTGGTCCCGGCGATTGTTGCCGCGGCGCCGGCCCTGCCGCCCGCGGTCGCCTCGCTCGCCATGAGTCCGGTTGTGACCATCCTGCCCACCAGCGGAACGTCGCCGACCGGCTTCACGCCCCAGCAGATCCGCGCGGCGTATGGATTCAGCCAGGCCGCCTTCGGGTCGCTGCCCGCCAACGGGGCGGGGCAGACGATCGCGATCGTCGACGCCTACGACGACCCCGGGCTGGTCAACAGCACCGCGGCCAACTTCGCCACCAGCGACCTCGCGATGTTCGACAGCCAGTTCGGCCTGCCGAATCCGCCGAGCTTCACCAAGATCAACGAGTACGGGTCCACCACCAGCTTGCCCGGCACCGACCCCGCCGGCCCGGGCAGTCCCAGCGGCAACTGGGAATACGAGGAGGCGATGGACGTCGAGTGGGCCCATGCGCTGGCACCCGACGCGAACATCGTGCTCGTCGAGGCCAATTCGGCCGGCTTCGGCGACCTGTACAAGGCGGTCACCACCGCCGCCAGCCTGCCGGGTGTCTCGACGGTCTCTCTGAGCTGGGGCTCGTCCGAGTTCCACGGCGAGAGCTCCTGGAACAGCGAGTTCCTCACCCCCGCCGGCCACCAGGGCGTCACCTTCGTCGCGGCGACCGGCGACGGCGGGGCGCCCGGGTTGTACCCGGCCTATTCGCCGACCGTTGTCGCGGCCGGCGGCACGAACCTGCAAATTGGCGCGAACGGCTCCTATCAGTCCGAGACCGCCTGGCCGAGCAGCGGCGGGGGCACCAGCACGCACGAGTCCGAGCCGGCTTACCAGAAGGGCGTGCAAAGCACCGGCCAGCGGACCATCCCCGATGTCTCGTTCCAGGCGGATCGAACGATCGGCGTGGCGGTCTATGACTCGTACGACAACACCGGCGGTGGTCCGTGGACATCGATGGGCGGCACGAGCCTCGCCGCGCCGGCGTGGGCCGCTCTCATCGCCGTCGCTGACCAGGGCCGGGTCGCCGAGGGCGGTACGACCCTCGACGGCGCCACCCAGACCCTGCCGGCGCTCTACTCGCTCCCGGCGACCGACTTCCACGACATCACGACCGGCAGTAACGGCACCTATTCAGCCGGCCCGGGCTACGATCAGGTCACCGGGCTGGGCTCGCCGGTCGCCAACCTCCTGATCCCCGACCTGGCCTTCTACGGGATGCTCGACCATCTCGTCGTGACGGCCCAGCCGCCCGCCTCGGCGACGGCCGGGGGTGGGTTCGGCCTGACGGTTGAGGTCGAGAGCCCCGACGGATCGCCCGTCACCGGGGCGAGCGGGACGATCACCGTCGCGCTCAGCCAGGACCCCGGCGGCGCCAGTCTGGGAGGCACGCTCACCGCCACGATCAACGGCGGCGTCGCCACCTTCTCGGGCTTGACGATTAACCAGGCAGGTTCGGGCTACACGCTGTCAGTGTCGGGTTCGGGATTCACCTCGGCGACCTCAGCGTCGTTCGACGTCGCCGCGGCGGCTGGGACGCAGTTGCTCGTGACCGCGCAGCCGCCGTCGAGCCTGACGGCAGGGGACTCGTTCGGGTTGACGGTCGACGTCCAGGACGCATACGGCAACCTGGCCGCCGGCTACGATGGAACGGTGAGCCTCGCGCTCTCGGGCGGCCCGGCCGGCGCGAGCCTCGGCGGGACGATCACGACCTTGGCTGTCGATGGCGTGGCGACCTTCTCGGGCCTCTCGATCGATCAGGCAGGGGGTGGATACGCCCTCGCGGTCGATGCGACGGGACTGGCGACCGTTGACACCACCAGCTTCGCCGTCACGCCGGCCGCTTCGTCGAGCCTGGTCCTCACGACCGGCCTGGGCTCGAGCGTCGTCGCCGGAAGCAGCTTCGGTGTCTCGGTCAGCGTGGACGACGCCTACGGCAACCCGGTGGCCGACAGCAACGGCGCGGTGACCCTGTCGCTCCTGGATGGCCCGGCCGGCGCGAGCCTGTCCGGGACGCTCCAGTCGAACCTGAATGGCGGCCTCGCCGGCTTTTCCGGGCTGGCGCTCGACCGCGCGTCGGCGGGTTACGTGATCCAGGCCAGCTCCCCCGGGCTGAGCCCGGTTGACACCCCGGCGTTCGCCGTCGCGCCGGCCGCGCCGGCCGCGCTGGCGATTGCCGCCGAGCCGACTGCGAGCGTGACGGCGGGCGGAGGGTTCGGCCTGACGGTCGACGTGCGGGACGCGTACGGCAACCTGGTGACGGGCTACGGCGGCGAGGTGACCATCGGCCTGGTCGGCGGACCGTCGGATGCGACGCTTCGGGGTACGCTGGGCGAGTCGGCGTCGGGCGGCGTGGCGACCTTCTCGGGCCTCTCGATCGTCCAGGCCGGATCGGGTTATTCCATCGAGGCGTCCGGCGGTGGACTGACCACGGCCAGCTCGACCGCGGTGACGGTGACCCCGGCTGCCGCGTCGCAGCTCGTCGTGACCGTTCAGCCGCCGTCGACCGTGACCGCGGGCAGCTCCTTTGGCCTGTCGGTGTCGGCCGAGGACCCGTACGGCAACCTGGCGACGGGTTTCGACGGCAACGTCTCGGCGGCCCTGGCGGGTGGCCCGTCAGGCGCATTGCTTGGCGGCGGGACATCAGTCACGGCCGCGAACGGAGTCGCGAGCTTCACGGGCCTGATCCTGTCACGCGATGGGAAGGGCTACGCACTGGACGCGACCAGCCCCGGCCTGTCGGGCGCGAATACTGCGGCATTCGGCGTACTCCCGGCGACCCCGGCCCGGCTGGTGGTGACGACGGAGCCGCCGTCGAGTGTCACGGCCGGTTCGCGCTTCGGGCTGGCCGTGGCGGTCGAGGACGCCTATGGGAACGTCGTCACGGGTGAGTCGGGGAAGCTGACCGTCTCGATGGCCGGAGGCGCGAGTGAGTCGAGCCTCACGGGTACGACGGCGGTGCAACTCCAGGACGGCGTCGGGACCTTCTCGGGCCTGACGATCGACCGGGCCGGGGCGGGCGATTCGCTCCATGTCGAGGCGAGCGGGCTGAGGGCCGTGATGACCTCGGCGTTTCAGGTCGTGCCGGGGGCACCGAGTCAGCTCGTCATCACGTCACAGCCGCCGGGCGGCGTGGTCGCGGGCCAGGCGTTCGGGTTCGGCGTCCAGGCCGAGGACGCGTATGGGAACGTGGTGACGACCTTCGACGGGCCGGTCACCGCCGCGCTGGTGCATGAACCCGCCGGTGGTTCGTTGACGGGCACGGCGACGACGACCGCCGCGAACGGCGTGGCCGAGTTCTCCGGTCTGATCCTGGACACCGCCGCGCTCGGCGATGCCCTCCGGGCGTCGTCGGGCAACCTGTCGAGCGGCGTGACCGCCCCGATCGCGGTCTCCTCTGCGCCCGCCTCGCGGCTGGTGCTGATCGTGCAGCCGGACGGGAGCGTCGTCCGCCGGAAGCCATTCGTGCTGGCGGTCGAGGCAGAGGACGCCTACGGCAACGTCGCGACCGGCTTCGACGGGGCCGTTCGGGCGGCGCTGAGCGCCAGCTCCCGACACAATCGCCTGGCGGGCGACCTGGCGACCCAGGCCAGCGGAGGCGAGGCTGTGATTGCCGGGGCCCGGCTGAACCGGTCGGGCCATGCCTACGCGATCACGCTGACGAGCAGCGGGTTGACCCCCGCCGCGACCTCGGTCTTCCGAGTGACTCGCCCCTCACGTGGCAGTATTTCTGCTGCCCGGCGCGCCGATCAGGTCCACCCGCGCGTCCACGACCAGTCCCACGTTCACTTCCCCTTTCATGGCCACGTCCGGGCCCGCGAGCTGCCGGCGTTCCATCCCCGGCGGCACGGGCGATAGCCTCGAGGCCCGCCGCGGTAGTCCGCCGACCTGCCTTCGTGCTCCACCAGCCGGGCAGGCCCGCCGCTCTGGGCGGACGACGCCCGCGCATGGAGAGACTCTCACCGGGCTGCAACCGACAGAGGATGCCGGAACAGGGACCTCGGGGTAACGCCAGGTGAACACCCGCTACCCGCAGCACGGAATGATGATCGAGGCGAGCTCGTCCCGCCTCTTACCAAATGCCGCAGTAAAGCCCCGCCTTCAGGCGTAAAGAGTGTCAAGAAACTCCGCCGTCCAGCCGGTAGACACGAAAAGTGCGACGATCGGACGATCATTTCCTCGGTCTTCACATTCGGTCGTGTGCCAGGGGAATTGAACGGCCGCCCTAACTCCAAGCAACACAACGAGTTCTGTTTGGCGGCCTTCCCCGGCGGATCTCATTGTCCTGCATCGACTTACGGAGGCTGTTCAATTCGCCCGGGACACCACCGGAACTTCGGGTCGGCGCATTCCGGGTCTTCTACGACGTCGCGGAGGACTCGCGGCAGGTTCACATTCGGGCAATCCGGCGCAAGGAGCCCCGGCAGCAGACGGAGGACATCGTATGAAGAACATTGGGAAGACAGAACTGCAAGGCGACCTGGACGCGATCCTGACGCGTGCCCAGAGCGAACGCATCGTCATCTCGCGGGGCGGCAAGCCCTGCGCGGTGCTGGTGGGGATCGAGGATTACGACGCTGAGGACCTGCGACGGGCGAGCTCCGAGGACTTCTGGCAGATGATCCGCCAGCGACGGGCCGGGGGGACCTCGGTCCCCCTCGGCGACGTCGAGGCGCGGTTGGGCATCACGAGCGCCAGCGATAAGCCGGGCGGAAAGCGCCCGGCCGGCCGGAAGGCGCGCAAGTCATCGTAGGAAGCCCGAACAGGACGGGGACTGGCTCTGGCTGAGTCTCGGGGCTGCCTGTCCCCATTTTGCCGGCCCGGCTGCGGGGCGGGTAATCTCCGCCGGGTCCCGGCCGGCGGCGGCGACGGCTCGGACGGGCGGGTCGGCCACCGGTCCGCGAGTCGGACAACTGTCAACAAAGCGCTATGTCCCGGTTTTCCCCGCGGGTCGGCCACCGGTCCGCGAGTCGGACAACTGTCAACAAAGCGCTATGTCCCGGTTTTCCCCGCTATGTCCCGGTTTTCCCCGCTATGTCGAGACGGTCGCCAGGATCCCGGCATCCTGGCCCGTCGCCCCGAGATCCGCTGCCGCGTACACCTGGAATCCGAAGTCGATTTCGTCAGCGTCCCTGAGCCTGGCGCGGACCCGATCCGATCC
>JAKAUH010000607.1 GCA_021818605.1 Planctomycetota bacterium | reverse complement strand
CTGTCGGGCGGCACCGTACATGTAGTCCACAACGCTGGCCGGCGCACACACACGATCCGCCCGGTCCCGCGTCGCGACCTGCACGGCAAGCCAGGGCACGTTTCCCTCGTGGTGACGAAGGACGGTTACGCCGGCAAGGACTCGCCCTGGATCACCCTCAACTCCGGGGCCGACGACTCGCCCCAGGCCATCGACCCGGTGCGCCTTGCTCCCGGACTGTCCCTCAAGGGCAAGGTTGTCGACCCGCAGGGCCGCCCGGTCGTCGGCGCGTGGGTCGAGATCAACGACTCGTATGCCCTGCGTGCGCAGGCCACCCGAACCGACGATGCGGGGTGTTTCCGCATCGCCAACCTGCCGCGGGGGCTGGTCCGACTGTACTTCGGGTACGCCTCAATGTACGCGAACGGCAAGTACCTGGCCGACGGTCGAGATAACGACCTGGAGATCCGGCTCCGCCCGACCGCCGAGCGGCTGGCCCAGGCGCCCGCTCGCGCCAAGCCCGAGCCGCCCGCCGTCGGCAGTCCGGCACCGGTGCTCCAGGTCTCGGGCTGGACCGACGGCAAATCCCGAACCCTGGCCGACCATCGCGGCAAGGTCGTCGTCCTCGACTTCTGGGGCATCTGGTGCAGCGCCTGCACCAACGTCATGCCGGCCCTGGAACGGCTGAAGCAAAAGTACGAGCCATGTGGCGTGGTCTTCCTCTCGATCCACACGCCGGGCGAGGACATGGCGCAGATCCGTCGCTTCCTCGAATTCCAGAAGTCCTCGTTCCTCTCGGCCCTGGACCAGAGCCGCGGCCAGGCGGATAACTCGTACAACGGCGTGACGGCCGCCCGCTACGGCGTGCGCGGCTACCCGACGCTGGTGGTGATCGACCGCGACGGCAAGATTGCCTTCCACAGCGGCATCCGCACGAAGGAAGCTGAGACCGCGATGAAGGCCCTGGTCAAGGAGATGGGCGTCGATGAAAAGAACTTGACGCAGGAGAGCGCCGACCGCATCTTTGGCGCGTTCTTCAGCCGCCAGATCGAGAAGGTGCTGGACCGGCGTTGAGTGGCTCTCTCGAACGATCTCTGATCGGGAGGGCGAGCCTCGCCCTCCCGCTGATGGGACAGACCCCAGGCGACGCGGGCCTTCAATTTCAGGGAAACAACGGCCTGGCTTCTACCGCAGGCATCTGGGGTCCGCCGAAGAATCCGTTCCGATCGGCCATGGTCATCCGGCACGAGGGCTCGAACCCCAGCCTGCGGCCGTCGGGTCAATACGGGCCGTTGAGGGGAAGCTCGAATCGCTTGCGTGATGCGGCGTAGGCCGCTCAGCGGCGTTGTGGTATCGTGCAATTCTCCGATCTCCGACCATGCGTCAGCCACCAGGGAAGGGGATGGTCTTGGAGTCGCGTCACGACCTTCCCGGAAGGTATCGTCGTCCGGTCATCTATCGCCGGGATGAGATCATCCCGGCCTCGGGAAACCTTGCGGTGTACCGTCGGGATTTCGGGCAGGCGACCAGATATGCCCTGCTCAAGCATTACCCGACACTGGAGGAATTCCTTCTCAGCCGGCTCGAGCGTAGAGTCGCGGCGCCCTTTCGACTCGGGTACTGGCCGCACATTGTCCTGCCGTTCCGAAGGGGAAAGCCATGAGAAAGCCCACGAAGGCAGCTCGCAGCATCTCCCTCACGCGAGGTGAGCAGGTCTTCCTGCGTCATTACAATGCGGAGACCTTCCACGCTCACGGTGGGCCGGCGACCGAAAGGCTGGACCGATACGGCCTTGACTGGAACTGCATGGCCGTCTTCCAGCGCTGGGGTGCGACGAACGACGAGCGCTTCCTCCTCGCGATTGATGAGGATCCCTTGCCGGTATTCGAGGTCCCCTGGTCCTCGCGCGACGAGTTCCTGGCGAGAGTCCAGAATCTCCTGGAGATCTATTCCGACCTCAAGCCGTTGATTCGCCTGACCGTCGCGGAAGGAACATCCGCCTGACAGGGGTCTTGGTTCCTCGGCGTCACAACCTGGGCTCGTCTCGGATTCTGTGGTAGTCTGGCCTCGACGGGTTCCGACTCGTCCGACCTCCATCGACCCGCCCGAGGAGTCGCCCCGCGATGATCGGCCCACCGTCAGGCTTCCCGCCTCATGATTCCTCCAGCCGCCGCGACTTCCTCCGCCAGGCCGGCGGAGGCTTCGGCGCTGTCGCGGCAGCCTGGATGATGGCTCAGGAGCAGGATCGCGCGATCGCCGGATCGGCGGATAACTTATCATCTACCCGCCTGCCGCATTTCCGCCCGAAGGCCAGGCGGGTCATCTACCTGTTCATGCACGGCGGGCCGAGCCACCTCGAGACGTTTGATCCCAGGCCGGATCTCCAGCGGCTCTCGGGCCAGCCGCTTCCGGCCAGCTTCGGCGCCGTGGCGACCCGCCGCCGGGTCGCGGCGAATCCGCTGCTCGGCACGCGGCGGACGTTTCGCCCGTCGGGCCAGAGCGGAATCCCCGTCTCGGATTTCCTGCCGCATCTCGCCGGCTGCGCCGACGAACTCGCGGTGATCCGATCGTGCCGGGCGGACAGCGTCAACCACCCGCAGGCCGTCTACCAGATGAATACCGGCTCGATCCTGATGGGCAAGCCGAGCCTGGGGAGCTGGGTGTCGTACGGGCTGGGCACCGAGGACCGCGACCTGCCCGCGTTCGTGGTTTTGCCCGACCCCGGCGGTGGGATCAAGGGCGGCCCGCCGGCCTATGGCGCGGGCTTCCTGCCGGCGAGCTACCAGGGCACCGTGATGCGCTCGGGCCCGCGGCCGATCCTGGATCTTGCACCGCCCGAGGGGACCTCCGACCAGTCCCAGCGCAAAACACTCGACCTGATCGGCCGGCTCAACGCGCGGCACCTCGCCGCGCGCGGGGACGACTCCGAGCTCTCGGCCCGGATTCAGGCTTACGAGCTGGCCTACCGGATGCAGTCCGCCGCGCCCGAGGCCGTGGACCTCTCGGCCGAGACCGACGAGTCCCTCCGGCTGTACGGGCTCGACGACCCCGAAACCGCCGAGTTCGGCACGCGATGTTTGCTCGCCCGCCGTCTGGTCGAGCGGGGCGTTCGGTTTGTCCAGCTCTACTCGGGCGATGTGAACGGCTGGGACGCCCATGACGACGTCGAGGCCAACCACGCGCGGATGTGCCGGCGCACCGATCGGCCGATCGCTGGATTGTTGAAGGACCTTCGCCGCCGCGGGCTGATGGACGAGACCCTGGTCATCTGGGGCGGCGAGTTCGGCCGGATGCCGATGTCCGAGAGCGGCCGGGGCCGGGATCACAACCCGCACGGGTTCACCGTCTGGCTGGCGGGCGCCGGCATCAAGGGCGGCACGATCCACGGCGAGACCGACGCCATCGGCCTGCGCGCGGCGGTCGACCCGGTGCACGTCCACGACCTGCACGCCACGATCCTCCACCTGCTGGGCCTGGACCATACCCGACTGACCTTCCCCCACAACGGCCGCGACGACCGTTTGACCGACACCGCCGGAGTGGTGGTTCGGGCGATTTTGAGCTGATGTCCGCGAGCGAGCCGCTCCGCCGATTTGCATATCCCAGCCTTGCCAGCAACCGTGCGATGCCCGACGATGAGGGGAGCACGCGAATTCGGTCCAGCCATGGAGCGACGATCATGGCAGAGCACTTCATCGACCACACGATCCCGGCCCACGATCCGGACTTCCCCAGGCCTCGGGGTTTGCTGGCCATACCCCCCGAGGTGGAGCAGCAGGTCGCCGAGTCGGAGGCCCGCTTCGAGCGGGAGCAGGGTAATTCCCTCACTCCGGAAGAGAGAAAGCGGTTGCTGGAGCGCGGGACCCTGAGCTGGTACTACGACGATGCCTACATCGCCTATCGGCACACGCCGGCTGGCGTCGAGGTGCTGGCGGTGGGCCTCGAGGAAGCGGAACGGTATCGGCGAGAACACCCACCCGAGACGCGCCGTGATGTCGTGATCGGAGTATTCTGGTAAATGGCGAGGCTTCATGTTCCCCTGGTTCACCGACGACTTGTCACGACCGGCGATGACGTCCTACATGCCGAGCTGACCCTGGAACTGAAGACGAATCGCGGCACATGGGAGGAATTCGCTTTCATCGTCGATCCCGGCACGGAAATGACCACGATGCCCGCGGAACTGGCGAGGATGAACGATCTGCCAATCCCCAGGCAGCCGGTGCGGGGGTTGAGCTTCCGCGGTCAGGAGGTCCGTCGTGGCCTGCTGCGGGCTCGTATCCCAGGACTGGACTCAACCGAATACGCTTTCCCGTGCTACTTCCTGGGTGCTCCGCATGCCCCGATCGTGGATCCGAAGAACCTGCTCGGGCTCACCGGGGTCGTCAATCAGATTCGGCTGATCTTCGACGGCACGCCTTCGATCAGTGCCCGGTATGGGCAACTCATCGTGGAGAAGATCTGAGCGACCCGACCGTCACAATCACCCCGATTGAAGGCTGCGGACCATGCACCGTGCCCACCTCTTCTCAACGGCCGTGATCCTCGCCCTGGCCGCTCCCGCCTCAGCGGACGACGGCCGGCTGCCAGATCGACCGATCACCGCCGAGGACCGCGATCACTGGGCCTTCCGGCCCGTGAAGAAGGTCGCGCCGACCGTCGTCTTGCTTGCCGGGTGGACCCGCAACCCGATCGATGCCTTCATCCTCGCGGAACTCGAGTCGAACGGCCTGAAACCAGCGCCCGAGGCCGGCCGCGCGACGCTCCTCCGCCGCCTGAGCTTCGACCTGACCGGCCTGCCGCCCTCGCCGAACGATATTGATACATTCCTGCGCGACCGTTCACCGGACGCGTACGAAAACGTCGTCGACCGCCTGCTCGCCAGTCCTCAGTATGGGATCAGGCAGGCGCAGCACTGGCTCGACCTGGCGCGCTACGCCGACACCGACGGCTTCGAGTTCGACCAGGCCCGGCCGGATGCCTGGCGGTATCGCGACTGGATCGTGAACGCTCTCAATGCGGATATGTCTTATGATCGATTTGTCCGCCTCCAGCTCGCCGGGGACGAGCTGGCGCCCGACGATCCCTCGGCGTTCATCGCCACGGGGTTCAACCGCTGCTATCCCGACATGGTCGACCTGAACGACCAGAAGCTCCGGCGACAGAACGCGCTCAACGACATCACCGAGACCACCGGCCTGGTTTTTCTGGGACTGACGATCGGCTGTGCCCGCTGCCACGACCACAAGTTCGACCCGATCCGCCAGGCCGATTTCTACCGCCTCCAGGCGTTCTTCGCCGGCTCGCGGTTCCGCGACGATTACCCGCTCGCCGGTCTCGCCCAGCGCAGGGCGCACGAGGCCGCACTCTCGGCCTGGCGAGCGCGAGTGGCGCGGGTGCAATCGGCGATCCTCCGCATCGAGCAGCCCGTCCGCGACCGGATCGGGCCGGGCCTGCCGATGGGCGCGCTCGATGATGCCGTGGCCGCGTTCAACAGGCCGGATGACAGGCGAACCCCGGCCGATGTCGCCACGGTCTACAGCCTGCTCCACCACGACCGCCGCATCCGCGAGGCCGACTGGCCGCGGCTCCTCGACGCCGAATCCCTCGCCCGACGCGCGGCGCTCCTCGCCGAGCTGGATCGAACGGTCCGTTCCGCCCCGCGCCCGCTTCCCAGGGCCCGCGGCATTGACGAGGCCGGACCCGATGTGCCCCCCACACGCTTTCTCCGCCGCGGCGAGCTGCGCACGCCCGGCCCGGTCGTGCCGCCCGCGGTGCCGGTCGTGCTCGCGTTGACCGTGCCACCACCGCGAATCACACCGCTCGCCGAGTCCAGCGGCCGGCGCCGGGCGCTGGCTGACTGGCTGACCCGGCCCGAGCATCCGCTCACGGCCCGGGTGATGGTGAATCGCCTGTGGCAGTCGCACTTCGGCCGCGGGCTCGTGGCGACGTCGAGCGACCTTGGCCGGATGGGCGACGAGCCCAGCCATTCCGAGCTGCTCGACTGGCTCGCGGCCGAGCTGGTCGCGCGCGGCTGGAGCCTCAAGGCGATGCACCGGCTGATCGTCACCAGCGCGGCCTATCGCCAGTCGTCGCGCCCGCGGACCTCGGCGGCCCGCGAGGCCGATCCCGACAACCGCCTGCTCTCGGGCCAGAACCGCCGCCGCCTCGACGGCGAGACCATCCGCGACGCGATGCTCGCCGCGTCGGGGCGGATCAACCTCGCGCTCGGCGGCCCCGGCGTCTTCCCGCCGCTTCCGCCCGAGCTGACGAAGCTCTCGAGCAAGGGCGCGATCTGGCCGGTCTCGCCGCGCGAGGGCGACCGTTGCCGCCGCAGCCTTTATGTCTTCGTCCGGCGCAACCTGCGCTATCCCTTCTTCGAGGCGTTCGACCGTCCCGACACCAACGCGAGCTGTCCCCAGCGCCCCGTGACCACCATCGCGCCCCAGGCTCTCAGCCTGCTGAACAGCCCGCTCTCGGCCGAGGCCGCCCACGCGCTGGCCGCACTTGTTGAAAGCTCGGCAGGTTCCGACGTTAACTCTCGTATTGAATCCGCCTATCTGATGACCCTCTCCCGCCGCCCGGACGTCGAGGAAAAAGCGCTGGCGAGCCGGTTCCTCGCGAGCGGCTCGACCCTGGCCGATCTGTGTCTCGCGCTGATGAATCTCAATGAGTTTGTCTACATCGATTGAGCCCAATAGCCACCTGGTCGCTCTCGACCTGGATCGAGATTGACGGCCAGTGCACCGACCTCGATGATGGAGTCACGCTTCATGCCGTGGCTCACCATGCGGGCCGGCTCGATCCGTGGGAGAAGATTAGATGGCGAGACTGAACGTCGTCGAACTGCGGAACTCGCTCTCCGGGGTCCTGGATCGGGCGGAGCACCACGGCGAGCGAATCATCATCCACCGACGGGGCAAGGCCGCCGCCGCCCTGGTGCCGCTCGAGGATCTCAGGCTCCTCGAGCGCCTGATCGAGGAGACCGAGGACCGCCTCGAAGTCGAGGCCGCCCGCGAGGCCCTGGCGGAATCCGACGAACGAATTCCCTACACGACGATCCGAAAGCGCCTGGGGCTCGACGATGGGCAGAAGACGAGGCGGCCGCAATCCCGCGCCAGAGCCAGGACGCTTTGAGATCCAGTTCGCCCAGGCTGACAAAGCTCACGGGTATCGATGACCTCTACCGGATCCGCGCCGGCGACTATCGAATCATCAACACGCTCGAAGTCCGTTGTCTGATAGTCCTCGTTTTGAACGTCGGCGACCGGCGCGACATCTAACGATCACTCTTACGGCGTTTTCATCGCCTGATGATTTGAAGCACGCTCCGCGGCCCGATCGAGCGACATCGATGGCTCCGGCGACTCGGAGTCCCGTGCCGTCCCCACCGGCCAGTAGCGATACACCAGCCCCGCCAGCAGGAACAGCCCGCCGAACATCGTCGGTCCCGCCGGCCACTCGTGCACGAACAGGATGACCCAGATTGGGTTCAATACCGGCTCGACCAGGCCGATCAGAGTGGCCTCGGGCGCCGCGAGGTCGCGCAGGCCGCGGGCATAGAGGGCGTACGGGATCGCCATCTGGAAGATCCCAAAGAGCACGAGCACCACCCACTGCGGACCGCTCGGAGTCGCCAGCCCCTGGCCGCTCGCCCACGCCCAGACGCCCAGAGTGACCGTCCCCATGAGATTGAGTGCCGCGCTCAGCCAGATCGGGTCCAGCCCTCGCAGCCGGCGCAGCGCGATCGAAATCACCGCCGAGAGCACGCCGCTCGCCAGCCCCAGCGCGATCCCCTGCCATTCGCGCGGCCGGCCGTCGTAGCCCCAGCCCACGATCGCGATGATCCCCACCATGGCCATCGCAATGCTGGCTCGCGCCCGGATGTCGGGTGCCTCGTGCAGGATGAAAAGGCTCAGGGGGACGACCCAGAGCGCCGAGGTACATTGCAGCAGGATCGCGTTGGCCGACGTGGTGATCTTCACCGCGCCCAGGAAGCAGCCCACCATCACCCCGAACGCAGCACCCAGCGGCACGAGTGCCGGCCGAGGCGCAATCCGGCCCCGCGGCACGAACGGCACGAGCGCCAGCCCGGCAAACAGCCCCCGGTAGAACGCGATGGAGAGCGGATCAAGCTCCAGCCCCTTGGAGATCGCGCCGCCGCTACTCCATAAGATCGCCGCGGCCAGGACGCACCACCGTCCTCTCATGGCGCCTCGCCCTTGTCCTCGCCCGGCCGGTTCCAGTAGATCCGGACATTGTGCGTCGACCGCCCGCCGGCCACGATGTCGAGCCGGCCGTCGCCGTCGAGGTCGGCGGCCATCGCGTCCTCGCAGCCAACGCCGCCATCGTCGATCGTGTGCCGGTCGAACATCAGTTTCCCGGACGTCGCATCGGTTCGGGGGTCGAAGACGAACACGCCGGGCCCTCGCGGTGCATCAGTGCGGTCCTTGTTCGGGTCGCGCTGGCCGATGATCAGCTCGTCGTCACCGTCGCCGTCGAGGTTCGCGCACCAGACGGCGTGGCCCCACTGAAGTGGCTCGGCGATCACCGTACGGGTCCAGAGCGGCGGCTGCGGCGCCTGGCCGGGCAGGGGGGATCGCGACTCGGCAGGACCGGCCGATCGCGGCGGCGTGTACACGACAACCTGGTATCCGTGCCACGGCTCGATCGTCGCGACGTAGGACCCGCCGCCCTGGAGCTTCCCGACCTTCACCTCGCTGGACCCCTTCGACGGTCGGGATTCCTGGTTGCCCTGGCCGATCTTCGTGCGCGTCCACTTGCCGGCGACGTTTCGCTCGAGGACAAACACGCCCTCCCAGGCCGCGACGACGACCTCGTCGCGGCCGTCGCCATTCAGGTCGACGAGCTGGAGGTTGTGGATCGTGTGCAGCGAGCGATCGACGACCTCCGCCGCCCATTCGGCCTTCGTGGGATCGGCCGGTACGTCGAACATCTGGACCCGCACGCCATCGCCCGTGCCCCAGTTGGGTCCGCGCGTACCTCGGCCCTGAAGCGCCGCCACGACCAGTTGCATTCGCCCCGCCTGGCCTTTCACCGAGCCCCATCGCAGGCGGTGCAGCGTCGGCTCGTCGTAGTGGATCGGATGGACCTGCCAGCGGCCCTGGGCGTCGCGGCCCAGCCACTGGAGTGTGCTGGCGGTCTTCGTATCCGGCGGTCGCCAGCCGGCGCCCAGGGCAAAATCCATCCGTCCGTCGCCGTCGATATCGTGAGCCTGGATACACACATTATCCCGGGCTGTCGCCTTGCGGATGATGTCCTGCCGCTTCCACCCTGGATTGGCGTACCAGACCACCGCGTCCTCGGTGATCGCCACGACGTCGCGCTTGCCGTTTCCATCCACGTCGGCCGTGGTGACCGCGTAGACCACGTTCCCGGCGTGCGGGTCGATCTCCTGCATCACGAACCGAGGAAACTCGTCCGCCCGTGTGGACTGAGCGCCGACGACCGCCAGTCCCAGCACGCCCACGCCGACGACAAAAAGGCGCTGCAATCGCGTCATGGCTCGACCCCTCATCTTGCCACCTGCCACTTGCCACCTGCCACCTGCACTCGGCCCCGCTATCTTGTAGCCCCCACCTTGTCCAGGAACCGCGTCGCCGCGTGCATGATCGACTCCTCGGTGGCCTCGGCGCGAGGGATCTCGGCGGTGATGCGTCCCTCGCACAGGACGATGATCCGATCGGCGACCGCGAGCAGCTCGGGCAGCTCGCTCGAGGTCATCAGGATCGCGCGTCCCTGGCCGGCCAGGCGACGGATGAGCGCGTAGATCTCGGACTTGGCGCCGATATCAATCCCGCGCGTCGGTTCGTCGAGGAGCAAAAGCTTCGGCTCGACGAGCAGCCAGCGGGCGATGATGCACTTCTGCTGGTTGCCGCCTGAGAGGCTGGTGATGGGCGCGCCTCCGCCCGCGGTCCTGATGGAGAGCTCCTTGATCGACCAGTCGACGGCCGCGCGCTCGGCGCGGGGATTCACCAGCGGAATGGGGCCAAAAGTTAGCTCGGGCAGACGGCGGAGCGTGATGTTCTCGGCCACGGTCATCTCGGAGAAGAGTCCGAGTGCCTTGCGGTCCTCGGTGACCATCGCCACGCCCGCCCTGATCGCGTCGTCCGGGTGGTGGAACCGCACCGGCTGGCCCTCGAGCCGGATCGTGCCGCGCGGCGTGGTCGGCGTGGCGCCGTAGATCGCCTCGAGCAATTCGGTCCGGCCCGCTCCGAGCAGTCCGGCGACGCCCACGACCTCGCCGGCCCGGGCGGTGAACGTGATGCCCTGGAGGTTCGGCCGTCCGCTGCCTGGCGGAGCCTGCAGCGACAGGTTCTCGACCTCCAGAATGGGCCTTGGCTGGATTGGATGCGGCTGATAGTTGAGCGCGGCGATCTCGCGGCCGACCATCCACCGCACGACCTGGTCGGGCGTGATCTCGGCCCGGGGTGCCGAGGCCACGAACTGCCCGTCGCGCAGCACCGTCACGCGGTCCGACAGCGTGAACACCTCGTTCATCTTGTGGCTGATGTACAGCACCGTCGTGCCGGATTTGCGCAGGTCGTGGATGACGCGAAAGAGCCGGGTGACCTCGGACTCGGACAGCGCCGACGTCGGCTCGTCCATGATCACGATCGCCGCGTCGTAGGCGAGTGCCTTGGCGATCTCGACCATCTGCTGGTCGCCGATCCGCAGGTCGCCGACCCGTGCCCGCGGCGAGATCGGCGTGCCGAGGCGGTCGAACAGCTCTTTTGTGCGCGCCTCCATCCCGCGCTCGTCGAGCCAGCCGAGCGGCCCGCCGCGGGTCCGCTCGCGGCCGAGAAAAATGTTGTCGGCCACGGTGAGTTGCGGGACCAGGTTCAGCTCCTGGTAGATGATCCGGAT
>JAKAUH010000160.1 GCA_021818605.1 Planctomycetota bacterium | reverse complement strand
GGTGGAACCCGGCTGTCCACCTCGCGGAGCCGGCCGCAGGCGCGGTCGTCGCGCAGGTTCAACCCGAGCGCCAGCAACGCCCAGAAGGCCAGCGCGACGGTCGGGACGCCGATTCCGCCCGCGGCGAGCAGGTTCACCGCGACCGCCACGACCGCGCCACCCAGCGCGATCGCCGGGAGCGGCCGGCTCGACCAGAGCGGCAGGATCCCGATCACGGCGATCAGCCAGCTCGCTCCGAGGATCAGCCACCGCGCGAACATGTCGCTCTCGAACAGGTTCATCATGCCGAGCGCGATCACCAGCGGCCAACCCGCCCCGGCCGCGGCGATCAGCCACGAAGTTCCTCGCGGCGGGGCATGGCCGTCGGGGTCGTGGATGTCCCGAGAAGCCGTCTTCGCTGATTCACCGGGTACGGGTGAGCCGGGCTTGCCGTCGGACCGGCCGGGGTCCTTTCCGCGCGCTGGCACGACGATGTTCCAGAGCCCGAAGCCCAGCGCCGCCACCAGCGACACAAACGCCCAGAAGCCCGCGGTTGCCCAGACCTCGAGGAACATTTCGTGCGGGTCGAGGATCTCCTCGCTGGCCTGGGGAAGCTTGTAAAACAAATACGCCGCGCGGAAGTTCCCCGGGCCGACGCCCGGGCGCATGATGGCGGCCTTCGCCGTCTCGAGGGGCTCGCGGGCGCCGCCCGTGATGACCTTCCAGGTCGCCTGCCAGTATTCCCAGCGATACCGGAGCGACAGGGTCGACTGGGTGAGGACCTCGCGATCGAGGCGCCCCGTCGCCAGACCGGCGGCGATGAGCCCGGCGACGACCAGCCCGCTGATTCCGGCCGCCCAGGCGATCCGACGCCGCGGTATCTCCCGAACGAGCTGCCAGACGACGACCGCCAGGCCGGCCCCCAGGCCGATGTATGCCGAGCGGCTCTTGGTCAGGATCAGCACAATCAGCAGGACCAGGATCACCGGCAGCGCGGTCAAAAGCGCGCCCCAGGGCGTCGCCTGGCCCTCGCGACGGCGCAATCCGCCCAGCCACGCGGCCGACAGGACGACCAGCGGCCCGACGAGGAACCCAGCCAGCGAGTTGGCCAGCGCGAAGGTCGAGGTGATCTCGTTGGAGCCGAGCAGCCGCCGCTCGAACACGAGCTGCTGCGTGGTGCCCGGCATGATGCCCAGCTCGGGATGCCGCAGGAGGAACTGCGCCGGATTGCGCTGGTATTCTCGCTGAATCTGGGGAATCTCCACGCCCGACTGGTAGCACCCGTACACCGAGACGGCGAAGGCCGTGGCCACCATCGCCGCGGCCAGGGCCGACGACTCGGCCCGGGTGCGCGGAAGGTTGCGCAACAGGAGGTAGGCGCCCCCGAACCCGGCCCACTCCCACGCCAGGCTGATCGCGGGCCGATGGTCCAGGGCGTAATAGGCGCTCGCGGCGACGAATCCCATCAGCGCGACGACCGCCAGGTCGGTCCAGGAGAAGCGGAACCGGAACCGGCCGCCGATCATGCCGGCGAAGATCGCCACGCCCGCGATGACCAGAAGGGCGAGGACCCACAAGAGTCCGCCGCCGGCGCCTCGGTCCATGTCGGGCTCGCTGGTCGTGTACGCACGGGCGACGAGCAACGCGGCGGTCAGCCCGAGCGCGGCGCGGCGGGCCAGCTCACCCATCCGGGCCCGCTCCGCTGGATCCCTGCCGCCGCGATTGGCCGGGCGGGGCGAGTCGGCCCGGCCGGGATCAGGATTCGGTCCGGGTCGCCGCGCCCGGCCGGGGCTGGAAGTGCCCGAGGTCCTCGCCCCGCGTCTGGACATGGACTTACTCACTCCGTACGGCTTGCCGAGAATTCCAGCACGGCCACGACGCCCAGCAGGCAGACGGTCTGCGCCATCACCACCGCCGCGCCGACCCAGTCGAGCCGGTGCAGCAGCAGGGCACCCAGGCCGCCAGCGAGCGTCACCAGATCAATCGTCCAGACGGCCTGGGGCGGCGTCAAGCCGCGGGCCACCAGCCGGTGCGAGAAATGGCGGCGATCCCCCTGGAACGGGCTGCGCCCCTCGCTCAGCCGGATCAAAATCACCGAACTCATGTCATACAGCGGCACCGCCATCACCAGTAGCGGCGCCAGGACGCTGCACGCCGAATAGCCCTCGCGGGTGAAGGTGCCGACGACCGTCAGTGAGCCGAGCAGGAATCCCAGGAAGTTGCTGCCGGCGTCCCCCATGAACAGCCGCGCCGGGGCGTGGTTGTGGACCAAAAAGCCGCCGAGTGCTCCGACCAGCACCAATAGCACGGCCGGCACGAACCTGTCGCCGACGGCGACCTGCGCGCCACAGAACAGGACCGCCGCGATCAGCCCGACGCTCGCCGTCAGGCCGTCCATGTTGTCGAGCATGTTGAAGGCGTTGGTCAGCCCGACGATCCAGAGCACGGTGACGGTCCCGCCGATCATTGGATGCGTGAACGGGCCGAACAGCGTGATCCGGATTCCCGAAGCCGCGAGCGCGACCGCGCAGCCGACCTGAATCCCCAGCCGCAACCGCCAGTTGAGGTCCTTGAGGTCATCGACCAGCCCCATGACCATGATCGCGCTGGCCAGTCCGAAGATCTCGGCCAGTCTTCCGAGTCGGCTCAGGGCGCCGGAGGCGTCCCGGCCGAGCGGGCCCGGCAGCCGGTCGCCCAGCACAGCCACAACGACGGTTCCACTCAACAGAACGATCGCCATCGTCGCCCAGATGGCCAGCCCGCCGCCCAGCGGGGTTGGCTGGCGGTGCCCCTTGTGGCCGCCGGGCCGGTCGATCAGCCCCCATCGCGGTGCAAAACGGCGAGCCAGGCCGCCAAGCAGCGTGCTTAGGGTAAACCCCGCTCCGACGAGGCCGAGGGCCGTCAGGCTCCAGATGATGGCATTGGTGGACAACGGCGAGGTTCCGAAGAGATGGACGCCGGCCGGGGGCCGGAGCGGAGACTCGAAGACCGACCTCAGCGGCCGGCGCGACCCCGGTCGCGGTGCGGCCAGGGATACCACAGGCCGATCGTAATGCACGCGACGAACAGGGCGACAACCGAGATCATCACCGCGGCGATGACGATCCACTCGACCGGCCGGTCGGGCGGCCAGCCGGCGCTCGGGCCGCCGCGGACGACCAGCAGCATCAGGAACGGTCCGCCGATGGTGCCGAGCGTCAGCAGTCCCAGCAGGATCATCGGCAGCCGGGCCAGCGGCGGCATCCGGGTCATGACGGCCTCGCCGCGGCCCGCGCCGTCCGACGCTCCGCACACCACTCATCGTGCTGCCGCTTCCTGGCTTCGATCTCCCCGAGGATCGACCGGTCGGCCGAATCGGCGGGCACGGTGCGGGCCTCGGCCTGGTCGCGCCACTTGACCTCAACCTGGCCGTCCTTGAGCCCGCGCTCGCCGATCACCACCCGGAGCGGAATGCCGATCAGGTCGGCGTCCTTGAACTTGAACCCCGGCCGCTGGTCGCGGTCGTCGACCAGGACGTCCAGGCCCGCCGCCGAGAGCGCGGACTCGAGCGCCAGCGCCCGCTCGATCAGCGCGGCGTTCTGGACCTGGAGCGGCACGATCAAGACGTGGTACGGCGCGATCGACAGCGGCCAGACGATCCCGTTGGCGTCGTGCGACGCCTCGACGGCCGACGCGACGATCCGGTTGATCCCGATGCCGTAGCACCCCATGATGATGTGGGTCTCGGCGCCCTTCTCGTCGAGATAGGTCGCGCCCATCGACTTCGAGTACTTGGTCCCGAGCTTGAAGACGTGGCCGATCTCCAGACCCGACTTCCGCTCGAGCGCGCCGCCGCAGCGGGGGCAGGGGTCGCCGGCGTCGGCGTTGCGCAGGTCGTGGAGTGACTCGAGCGAGAAGTCGCGGCCCGGCACGACGCCCTTGAGGTGAACGTCCACCGCGTTGCCGCCGACCACGACCGCCGGCATCGCGGCGATCGCCCGGTCGACGACCATCGGGATCCTGATCCCCACCGGTCCCAGGAAGCCCATCGGTGTCCCGGTGGCCTTCTCGATCGTCGCGGGGTCGGCCGGCTCGACGCTCGACGCGCCCAGCGCCCGCCGGAACTTGGCCTCGTTCAGCTCGTGATCGCCGCGCAACAGCGCCGCGGCCGGCTTGCCGTCGGCCAGGTAGACCAGCAGCTTGGCCGAGGTTTGTTCGGGCACGTCGAGGAACTGGCAGACCTCGCGGATCGTGCGCTTGCCGGGCGTGTCGACCGATTCATACGCCGGCGCGGCGGGATCCGGCGTGCGGACGGCGTGGTCATGGCCGCCGATCTCGGCGCGCTCCTGGTTGGCGGCGTATCCGCACTTGCCGCAGAAGATCACGGTGTCCTCGCCGGTGGAGCAGGGGACCATGAACTCGTGCGACGAGTCGCCGCCGATCGGTCCGCTCTCGGCCTCAACGATGACATAGGGGAGGCCGCAGCGGTCGAAGATCCGGCAGTAGGCCTCATACATCTTGTCGTAGCTGGTGTTGAGCTGGCCGAGGTCGGCGTCGATGCTGTAGGCGTCCTTCATCAGGAACTCGCGGGTTCGAACGATGCCGAACCGCGGCCGGGGCTCGTCGCGGAACTTGGTCTGGATCTGGTAGAGCGTGACCGGGAGCTGCTTGTACGAGCGGATGAGGTCCCGGACGATGTCGGTGATGACCTCCTCGTGGGTCGGTCCCAGCGCCATCTGGTGCCCGCCGCTGATGGCGAGCTTCATCAGGAGGTCGCCGTAAGCCTCGAACCGGCCCGACTCCTTCCAAAGCTCGACCGGCTGGAGGGCGGGCATCAACAGCTCGAGCGCGCCCGCGGCGTCCATCTCCTGGCGGACGATCTGCACGGCCTTCTGGAGCACGCGGAGGCCCAGCGGCATGTAGGTGTAGGTCCCGGCGCCGAGCTGGCGGATCATGCCGGCTCGCAGGAGCAGGACATGGCTGGGCGCCACGGCGTCGGCCGGCGTTTCCTTCAACGTGGGAATCAGGGCATGCGTCCAGCGCACGAGAGCAGACCTCCTGGGACGGATACGCGGAGCGAGGCAAAGCAAAGGGAAGCGAAGCGAACCGAGGCGGAGTGACCCGAAACGGAGGGCCGGCGTCGAGCCCCCGGCGCGCGGGTCATGAGTTGATAATCTATCACAATCGCCGCGAGCGGCCGAGACCTCAGCCAGTGCGTCGGGCCGACGCCGCCACGACCGCGCCGTGCGCCCCGACCGGCACAGGCATGGCAAGTCCGATCCGCGGTGCGGCCATAACACCTTTCACGACAAGACCTGGGCGTGCTAGGATCCGGAAAAATGCGGCCAATTTCTCCGCCGAGTCGGACGACAGAATACACCAGGAGGCTCCCCGATGCGATGAGACGACCGCACCGCCGCGGGGTGGTGGTCGATCGGGCGGGGCCGCGATCGGCCGGCCAGCGTCATCAACCGAGTTCATGGTCGAGGGAAGTTCCGACCCGCTGCGCATGTACGCGGCGAGGGTCCGCGATCCCGATCGGCCGCAGGGAGGTGTTCGGTGTTGTCCAGCGATTCCCGAAGAAAGAGCCCGCGACGCCCCTCTCGACGTCGGACCGGCCTGGCCGCACCGGAGCGGCTGGAGTCGCGCGAACTGATGACCATTTCCCCCATGGGATTCTCCCTGCCCGACCTGATGATCAGCGGCTCGGCCGGCACCCGCGCTGCCTGGGGCGGGACCCTCGGCGTCGTCGCCACGGTATCGAACGTCGGGACCAGCACGATCACCGAGCCGCTCGCGCAGGCGCCCGCCACCTCCAGCTCGGCCGTCCCCAGCTCGGCCGACGCGCCGCAGTCGCTGGTCACCGTCCTGATCACACCGGGGCGATCGCTCCGGCACGCGGTGGCCGTCTACAACTTCGAGGCGCCGCCCATCAGCCAGAATAGCTTCGAGCAGATCGACCAGGCGTTCAAGCTGCCGACCACTCCTCCCCGCGGCTTCCACGGAGGCAGGTTCTTCGTGCACCTGGTCGTCAACGGCAACGGTGCCGTGCTGGTGTCGAACAACCACAACAACGTTAGCAGCCCCATGCTGGTGAAGGTCGCCCATCAGGCATTGCCCGAGCTGCGAGCCACCGAGCTGAGCATCCCGAGCAACCTTCAGCCGGGCGACACGATCGCGCCGACGATCACGCTGACCAATTACGGCACGGCGTCCTCCGGCAGCCCGATCCAGGTTGCACTGGTGGCCTCGACGACACCCAACTTCACCATCGGCAGCTCGATTGTGGCCCTGTACAGCGTCCAGGTCAATCTGCCGCCGGCCTCGGCCGTGCCGCCCGGCGGGGTCATCGCGGCCTTCAGCCAGACGGCCAACCCCTTGAATAACTCGTTCACATTCACCGGACCGGCCGTAACGCTGCCCACGAGTCCGGGCAAGTATTACCTCGGCGTTGTGGTCGATCCCTACGGGCAGATCCCGCAGCTCAACCCTCTGAGGAACTCGCTGGAGCAGCTCACCCAGGTCGGGCCGAGGACCGGCGGCCTGCCGCCGGCCGGGGTGGTGTCCACGGGGAACCCCTATCCGTTCCCGATCCCGGCTTCCGGCCAGTCCATCGGGGTGATCCCCAGCTCGAGCAGCTCGGGCACGAGCACGACGAAAAGCACGATTCAGTGAATGTCTCTCCGACCGTGGAACTGGCGCCGCGGCGCGGGAAGGCCGCCACTCCCGCGCCGCGGCGGCGCCGCGCGCGCCCGCCGACCTGCCTTGACCCCGGCGCGGGCCGACTCCTACAATCGACCCCTTCGTTCATCCGCCGTGGCCGGTGAACGCCGCGCCGCGTCGCGCCGCGGCGGGGCGCGGCGGGTCGGCCCTTGCCCCTGGATTCCCCCATGAGACCGGATCGACGCCGCCTATGAGCCGCCGCTACGTCAACCAACTGTCCCACGGCGACTCGATCGACGAGGTCTTCCTGGTCGCCGACAAGCAGCTTCGCGCCAACCGCCAGGGGAACCTGTATCTCCAGCTCGAGTTGCGCGACAAGACCGGGAGCATCGGGGCCCGGCTCTGGAACGCCACCGAGGACCTGTCGCGGTCGTTCGAGCCGGGCGACTACCTGCAGGTCCGCGGCAAGACTCAGGTCTTCCAGGGCTCGCTCCAGATCATCCTCACGCACCTCGATCCGATCGACGGCGATCACGTCGAGCCCGAGGAATTCCTGCCGCAGAGCAGCCAGAACGTCGGCAAGCTGATGGCCAGGCTGCGCGAGGTGCTCTCATCGATGAGCAACCCTCATCTCCGCGCCCTGGTCGAGTGCTACCTGATCGACGAGCCGTTTCTCCGAAAGTTCACGCTGGCACCCGCCGGCATCAAGAACCATCACGCGTATCAGGGCGGCCTGCTCGAGCACGTCGTGACGCTGCTCAACCTGGCCGAGCGGATCGCGCCCTTCTACCCCGACGTCGACCGCGACCTGCTCCTGACCGGCATCTTCCTCCATGATCTGGGGAAGGTCGACGAGCTTTCATACGAACGGTCGTTCGCCTACACCGACGAGGGTCAGCTCGTGGGACACCTGGTCATGGGCGTCGAGATGCTCGCCGACAAGGTTCGTCAGTGCGGCGAGCTGATGGGAGAACCGATCCCGCCCGAGCTGGTGCTGCGGCTCAAGCACATGATCGTCAGCCATCACGGCAACCTGGAATTCGGCAGCCCCAAGGTGCCGATGACGCTCGAGGCGATGGCGCTGCACCTGCTGGACAACCTCGACGCCAAGATCCACACCTACACCCGCGAGATCCGCGACGATCCCAGCCGCGAGTCGAGCTGGACGCCCTACCAGCAGACCCTGGGCCGACGGCTGTTCAAGGGGAACGTGAACCTGCGGGACACGGCGGAGGATGGCAACGGCTCCGACTGACCTGGCAGACCCACCCCGGCCGCGCGGGGATAGGCATCGGCGCGCCTGTTGCCTAGGATGGTGTCACGCCGAGTTGTGACCCCGTCCGGAGATTGTCCGCCGATGCCCGACTACGCCCATCGCGTCCTGAAACTGGTCTCCGAGGAGGCGTACAAGCCGATCACGCTCAAGGCGATGTCGCGGCGGTTCAAGGTGGATCCCGACGACTACGCCGAGTTCCGCGGGACGGTCAAGCGGCTAGTCAAGGAGGGGAAGCTCGACATCGCGAAGGACAAGACGCTGCGAAGCCCCGACCGGGCGGGGCTGGTTATCGGCGTCTTCCGCCGCTCGGCCCGCGGCTTCGGCTTCGTCCGGCCGCATTCCGGCCGCGACCGCGAGGACCCGATCTACGTCTCCGCGGATGCCGCTGGCGATGCCTCAACCGGCGACGAGGTCGCGGTCAAGGTCGTCAAGCGGCCCAGGCGGCCGGGGACCAACGCCGAGGGGCGGATCGTCCAGATCCTCGCGCGCGCCGCGGGCCTGTTCGTCGGGACCTATTTCGAGGAGGCCGGCGCCGGGTTCGTCCGGATCGACGGCACGACGTTCAACGAGCCGATCGACGTCGGCGACCCGGGCGCCAGGGGGGCCCGGCCCGGCGACAAGGTCGCGATCGAGATGGTCCGCTACCCGTCGCCCTATCAGGGCGGCGAGGGCGTCATCACCGAGATCCTCGGCCAGCGCGGTCAGCCGGGCGTCGACACGATCACCGTCATCCGGGCTTTCAACATCCCCGACACCTTCGACGACGAGGTGCTCGACGAGGCCCGCGAGCAGGCCCGGCTCTTCGACGAGTCCCAGGTCGGCACCCGCGAGGACCTGCGCGACGTCCTGACCGTCACGATCGACCCGGCCACCGCTCGCGACTTCGACGACGCGATCTCGCTCTCACGCGACGGCGAGGGCTACTGGAGCCTGGGCGTCCACATCGCTGACGTCTCGCATTTTGTCCGCGCCGGCTCGGCGCTCGACCGATCCGCCCGCCATCGCGGGACGAGCGTCTACCTCCCTGACCGCGTGATCCCCATGCTGCCCGAGGTGCTCTCGAACAGCCTGGCGAGCCTCCAGGCCGGCCGGACGCGGTACACGGTCAGCTCCCTGCTCGAGTTCAACGCCGAGGGCATTCTGACCGCCAAGCGCTTCGCCCGCTCGGCGATCCGCGTCGACCAGCGCTTCAGCTACGAGCAGGCGATGGCCGTGATGAAGGACCCGAAGGTCACGCATCACGGCGTCGCCCCCGAGGTCGCCGCCATGCTCGGCCGAATGCTCGAGCTGGCGATGATCCTCCGCCGACGCCGGATCGCCCGAGGCGCGCTCGAGCTCAACCTGCCCGAGATCGAGATCGACCTGGGCGACCGCGGCGAGGTCACGGGCGCCCACCTGGCCGTCAACGATCAGAGCCACCAGGTCATCGAGGAATTCATGCTGGCGGCCAATGAGGCGGTCGCCGGCACCCTCTCGGCGCAGGAGACGCTGTTCCTCCGCCGGGCTCACCCCGATCCCGAGCCCTACAAGCTGGACGAGTTCGCCGAGTTCGCCCGCAGCCTGGGCCTCGAACTCGACCAGCCGCAGAGCCGGTTCGAGTTGCAGCGCGTCCTGGCGGAGACCGCCGGCAAGCCGGAGGAATACGCCGTTCATTACGGGCTGCTCCGGAGCCTCAAGCAGGCCAACTACACGCCCGAGCCCGAGGGACACTACGCCCTGGCCAGCGAGGATTACTGCCATTTCACCTCGCCCATCCGGCGCTATCCTGACCTTCAGGTCCACCGCCAGCTCGTCGCGCGGCTGGAGGGAAAGAGGCCCACGAATCGCCACGACGAGCTGGTCGTCCTGGCCGAGCACTGCACTCGCACCGAGCGCCGGGCCGAGGCCGCTGAGCGCGAGCTGATCCGCGTCAAGCTGCTCACCTACCTGGAAAACCGGATCGGCGACGAGTTCCACGCCGTGATCGTGAATGTCCAGGACTTTGGCCTCTTCTGCCGGCTGGTCGAGCTCCCGGTCGAGGGGCTGATCCACGTCACGTCGCTGGCCGACGACTATTACTACCTCGAGGCTGGTACGCACACGCTCGTCGGTCGACGGTCGGGCCGTCGCCATCGCCTGGGCGACCGCGAGGTCGTCCGGATCGCGCACGTGGACGTCGACCGCCGGGTCCTCGACCTGGTGCTGGCCGACTCGCCGCTGGCCCGCGGCCCCGGCCCCGGCCGCGGCCGAACTGGTGCAAGTGCCAGCGACGGCCGGCGCGAATCGGACCGGACGGGCGCGCGCCGGGGCCGACCGGGTTCGCCAGCAGCCGCGTCTGCCATGCCCGCATCCCCGGCTGATCGCCGGGGTGCCGCGGACAGCAAAAGTCGGAAAGGCCAGCCCAAGAAAATCTCGAGGCCCAAGGGCAAGGGGAAAAGCGGCGGAAAGAAGGGTTCGCGGCGCAAGTAGATCGGTTCTACCCGGCCGCGCGCGACTTCATCGCCCCTTTTCATGTCGGGCGGCCTCGGCCTGCTGGTAGCTCCGGTACAGCTCCTCGCCGTCAGGCACCCTGATCAGGAGGGCTTTCTGCCACTCTGGCTCGAGCTCGACCAGCAGCCCCCACGCCGAACACGACTCACAGGTTCCCAGCAACCGGCCGGGATCACCCTCGTCCGGCTGGATCAGGTTCAGCGGACATTCGCACTCCGGGCAGTTGAGCGTTTGAGTCTCTCCGCCAGGTGTTATGGTCCGGACGACGAAAGGAAGGATGATCTCCTTCGCCGCTTGCGTGGGCTTCGTGGATGCCACGGCGATCTCCTCGAATTGCCCAGATTGCGAGACGGAACAGGTTGACGGGAGTTTGCGAACCTGTCTGACTGGCTCCTAACGCGATTCCGGGACTCCATTCCACCGCCATCATAAGCTAGGGAATCTGATCTGCAAGGCGGACTGGGGGAAATTCGGTAATTCGTTTTTTCGAACCTACGCCTCGGAG
>JAKAUH010000762.1 GCA_021818605.1 Planctomycetota bacterium | reverse complement strand
TTGCGGTCAGGTTTTGCGCCTGACCGTCCTGCTCCTTCGGCACCCTCCCCGCGCGGAGCAAGGCCAGCAGCGGTGGGACGACCTCGGCCGAGTTCACCGCGAGCAGGGCATACACCAGGTGAGCCGGCTTGCCGCCGAAGTCGAATCGGCCGGCGCGCGCCTCGGGCAGCCAGGTCGGCGCGAGCTGCCGGGCCGTCAGCCAGAGCGCGTAATCCAGAAACGAGTCGACCGGCCGATCCAGCGCGGCCATCGCCCGCTCGGCGGCCTTCAGGTCGGGGAACTCCGCCAGCGCGCGCACGGCCTCGAGACGCACCCGCGGAAAGGCGTCGACACTTCGCTCGGCCAGCAACGAGATCGGATCCTTGAGCCGGTCCTTCCAGTGCGGCACGACGCGCACAGCGGCCGCCCGCACTCGCGGCTCGGGCGACTGCAAGAGCGCGCGGAGCAGCTCGGGCTCGGGACGGTCGAGGGCCTCGAACGTCCACAACGCCTCGAGCCGCAGGGACTCGGCATCCGGCCGCTTGCGGTCGATTGCGCTGGTCCACGCGGCCAGCTCGGGCGCGACGGCCGCCGCGCCCCGCTCCTGGAGCACCCGGCGCGCCCGCACCCGGGTCCACTCCTCGGGCGACTCGAGCGCCCTCAGCAACTCGCCGGTCGTCGCGCCGACGAGCTTCGGCCGGGGCACCGTCGGCCGGCCCCGGGCCGTCACGCGCCAGATTCGCCCGCGGGTATGATCTCGCCGGGGGTCGCGGAAATCGACCTCGCCGTGCTGGATGATCGGGTTGTACCAGTCGGCGATGTAGATCGCCCCGTCCGGCCCCATCTTGATGTCGATCGGGCGAAACGCGACGTGCGACGTCTTGATCAGCTCGGGCTGCTCGCGCGCCGCGAACCCCGCGCCGTCCTCGTTCACGATGAACCGGCAGACGCGGTTGCCTCGGAAGTCGTTCGTCAGCAGGTTCCCCTGCCACGAATCGGGCAGGTGCCGCCCGCCGACGACCTCGAGGCCGCAGTACTTGGGACTGCCGGGATTGAGCCCCGGCAGGATGCGGACGGCGTCGGGCGCAGTGACGTAATAGGCGCCGGGAAGGCAGTAGTTGATCCCCTCGCCGCCGGCGCCGTCGGTCGCAAACGACTGGCCCCAGCGGTCGAAATGATGCCCCCAGGGATTCACCAGCCCGCGGATGAAGACGTCCAGGTTCATCGTCTCGGGACGGAACCGCCAGATGCCGCCGCCGCCCAGTCGGCGGACGCCGTGCGGCGTCTCAATGTGGCTGTGAATATAGATCGACTGGTTGAAATACAGCGCACCGTCATATCCCCAGCGCAGGGTGTGGAGGATATGGTGGGTATCCTCGGTGCCGAAGCCCGAGAGCACCACGCGGGTCCGATCGGCGCGGCCGTCGCCGTCAGTGTCCTTGAAGTGGAGCAGCTCGGTGCTGTTGGCCACGTACGCGCCGCCGTCGCCCGGCGCGACGCCGGTCGGGATGAGCAGCCCGCGCGCGAAGATCGAGGTCTTGTCGGCGCGGCCGTCGCCGTCGGCGTCCTGAACGACCAGTACCTTGTCGTCGGCTACCTGGCCGGGCTTGATCTGCGGGTAGACCTCCGAGCTGGCGATCCAGAGCCGGCCCGCCGGGTCGAAATTCATCTGGATCGGCTTGGCGATGACCGGGTCGGCGGCGAAGAGGTTCACCTCGAATCCCTCGGCGACCTGGAACGAGCGGCGCTCGAGCTCGGGGTCGGGATCAGGGATCACCGTCGGCGGGCCCTGGGCGTGGGCAAGCGCCGGAACCATCAGGATCATCGCGGCGAGCAGGTGGCGCATCGGGCTCCTCTTGAGTGGGTCTGTCTGTCGCACTCGGCGGGATTCGGCGGGGTGTCGTGCCCTTGCTGCATCGGGGCGTGGCGTGGTTTCGCAACGGATCGCGGGACGACGCATCGCCTTCATTAAACCACGCCCTGGCTCCGCATCGCCAGCGTGGGGAACCGGGACCGGATCGGACCAGAACCGGCCGATCGCGGACACCATCGAGCAGCCACTTGACCGGGGCGTCATCGGGTGCTGACATGAGTGGAACGCTCGCCTGCCAACCGGCGGGCCGGAACCAGTTGCCTCACGGGCAAGGACGGACCGAGGGGCTTGCGAAGGCCTGCGAGATGTCGATGTCCGGCGATGAATCCCAGGCGACGACGACCACGAAAGTCGCGACAGCGGCAGGCGGACCGGATGAGGGATGGCCCGCCGGCTTCTGGCAGACGGAGATCAAGGTCGTGGTTTCGGCCGCGGTGGTCGCGGTGCTGGTCAATCGCTGCGAGCGGCTGGCCGAGCCGAAGGGCCAGGCACCCGCGGGCTCGGCCGCGGCCGACGGCGCGGTCCCGCTGGTCGAGGCCGTCTCCTCTTACGACGCTCAGGTCGCGGCCAGCCCGCGGGATCCGGGATGGCTCACAATGCGGGCGACGATCCGGCTGACCCTCGGCCAGGTCGACGCGGCGATCCAGGACCTCGACAAGGCCCTGGCGCTCGATCCCCGCCGGAGCTTCGCTCTCGACGAATACGAACGCGCCATGGCCCGGGCGACCGGGTCGAAGCCCGATCCCGAGGAACCCCACTTCCATCTGGACCGAGCCCGGCCGCTGATGACTCGTGGCGATTCGAACCCGGCGACACGGGACCTCGGGATCCTCCTGGGGAAGCAGGTGCGCCGCGCGGTCCGGGACCGGGCAGCAATTGCGGGTTCAAACCCTGTTCTGGACTGGAGTTGCGCCGTGGCTTCCGAATCGGAGCCACCTCCCTGGTGAAGGTCGGTCAATGTTGGGCGCTGGTCTCCCGACCCGCGCCGAACGGAGGGCCGATCGAGTCCGCACGGTCGCTGGACATTACCGGCTTGTATCTCGGAACGGGTCTGGTCAGGGCCGGCAGGCCGGCGATCTTTCATGAGATACCCGATGGGGTCGGCGAGCTGGGCCGGCCTCGGAATGGAGGTGGCGGGTTGCCCCGATGGGGTGTCGGGGCGATAATGGGGTGTGGCAGCCGCACGCCGTGGCGGATCTGTCGCGAGGGTGAGTTCGCTGGAGTATGGAGCGGACGGCGCCCGACCCACCGCGTCAGCCTCCCTGGCTGGCGAAACGTCTGCCCGTGTTTTCCCTCCTCCATGGCTCAGGATCGAACGTGCCATGATTATCCTCGCTCACGAGCAAGACTTCTTCCGCCCCCTTTCGTGGCAGGGTCCGCTGCTGCGCCTCGCGGCGTGCGGGCTTTTGGCCATCGCGATGGCGGCCGGAGGTGTCGGAACGGCCCGGGCCGACGAGAAGGGGAAAGCGAACCTGGCGAAAGCTCCGTCGTCCGAGGCCGTCGAGTTCTTCGAGGCGCGCATCCGGCCGATCCTGGTCGAGAGGTGCCTGAACTGCCACGGCGCGAGGAAGCAGTCGTCGAGCTTGCGGCTCGACAGTCGAGAGGCGATGCTCAAGGGGGGCGATACGGGACCCGCGATGGTTCCGTCGCAACCCGATGAGAGCCTGATGATCCAGGCGGTGACGTACCGGGAGCACGATCTGAAGATGCCGCCGAAGGGCCAGCTGCCCGCGGCGGAGGTGGCGATGCTGACCCAGTGGGTCGCGATGGGCGCCCCGTGGCCGGCCGGTCCCATGGGTGCGAAGCTCGCCGCGGGCAAGGAGCCGGCCGCCGATCACTGGGCGTTCAGGCCGGTCGGGCCGACGTCCCCGCCGGCCGTGAAGGACCGAGCCTGGATCGCCGCTCCGGTCGATGCCTTCATCCTGGCCCAGCTCGAGGCGAAGGGGCTGAGGCCTGCACCGGCCGCCGATCGCCGCACGCTCATCCCGCGCGCCACGATCGACCTCTGGGGCATCCCGCCGACCCCCGAGGAGGTCGAGGCGTTCGTGAACGACCGATCACCCGACGCCTGGTCGGACCTGGTCGACCGTCTGCTGGCCTCGCCGCGATACGGCGAGCGCTGGGGCCGGCACTGGCTCGACGTCGCCCGGTACGCCGACACCAAGGGCTACGTCTTCACCCAGGAACGGCGCTATCCCTTTTCCTTTACCTACCGCGACTACGTCATCGACGCCTTCAACGCTGACCTGCCCTATGACCGGTTCATCATGGAGCAGATCGCAGCGGACCGCCTGCCCCAGGGCGAGGGGAAGGCGAAGGACACGCGTCCGCTGGCCGGTATGGGATTCCTCACGGTCGGCCGGCGGTTCCTCCTGGATCAGAACGAGATCATCGACGACCGGATCGACGTCGTCTGCCGAGGGCTGCTGGGTCTGACCGTCGGCTGTGCCCGCTGCCACGACCACAAATATGATCCGATCCCGACGGACGACTACTACTCGCTCTACGGCATCTTTGCGAGCTCGACGGAGCCCGAGGAGCTGCCGGTGATCGAGTGGCCGGGTGCGCCGGCATCGCGGTCGGCCGAGTTCACCCGGAAGCTCGAGGCCACGAAGAAGGCACGCGACGATTACCTGGCCGCGCGCATCGAGGAGATCCGCAAGGATTATGTCGAGCGGTTCTCACGCTACCTCCGGGCCGCGTATGACCTGAACCTCGACCCGCGGAACCCGAAGGCCGTCGAGCGGGCGCTGGCCGACAAGCTCAGCGCACGCCGGCTCCGCGCCGCGATGATGATCTGGCGACGGCACATCCAGAACGCGGCGACCGCGAATGACACGGTCCTCGCACCGTGGCACGCGTTTGCCGCGGTGCCGCGCGGGGATTTCGCCGTCAGGGCCGATGAGATCCGCCGCCAGCTGACCGCGGTATCTGCCGGCAAGAAGGCCCCGGCCGTCCACCCGGTGGTCGCCCGCATCGTGCTGGGCAAGGCTCCGAGGTCGATGAGCGACGTGGCGGCTCGTTACATCGAGCTCTTCGCGGAGCTCGAGGCACGGCAGAAGCAACACCCGGCCGGCGCCTTGCCCGAGCCGGAGTGGGAATCGCTGCGGCAGGCCCTCTTCGGGCCGAAGGGCCTGCTCTCGCTGGCGGATGTGCCCAATGCTCGCCGGGTCCTGCTCGACCAGACGCAGCGTGCGCGTTACGAGGCGCTCAATGGCGCCATCGATCGGCTGAATGGCAACGATCCCTCGGCGCCGGTGCGTGCGATGGTGATGAAGGATGCCCCGAAACCGATCGAGCCGCACGTCTTCATCCGCGGGAACGCTGGCCGGCCGGGCAAGCAGGTCCCCCGCCGGTTTCTCCAGGTGATCGCCGGTCCCAACGCGCCGGCGTTCCAGCAGGGGAGCGGCCGGCTCGAGCTGGCTCGGTCGATCGCCGACCCGAAGAATCCACTTACCGCGCGGGTGCTGGTCAACCGCGTCTGGCACTGGCACTTCGGCAAGGGGCTTGTGACCACGCCGAGCGACTTCGGCCTGCGGAGCGATCCGCCGTCGCACCCCGAGCTGCTCGACTACCTCGCGAGCCACTTCATCGCCGACGGCTGGTCGATCAAGACACTGCACCGGCGGATCATGCTGTCGAACGCCTATCGCCAGTCCAGCCTGCCCCGCCCGGATGCGGCCGCGGTCGATCCCGAGAACCGCCTGGTGTGGCGGTTCAACCCGCAGCGGCTGGACTTCGAGGCGATGCGCGACTCGATCCTGGCGACCTCCGGGGCGCTCGATCCGGAGCTCGGCGGCCGGCCGGTCATGCTCACCGAGGCGCCGTTCCCGCCGCGACGGACGGTCTACGGCTTCATCGACCGGCAGAACCTCGATGGCCTGTACCGCACGTTTGACTTCGCTGTGCCCGATGCCACCAGCCCGCGTCGGTTCGTCACCACGGTGCCGCAGCAGGCGCTGTTCCTGATGAATAGCCCGTTCCTGCACCAGCAGTCCCGGCGGCTGGCGGCGTCGGTCCAGCCCGGGGAGTCGGCGGACCTATCCGCGGGCATCCGGGGGTTGTACCGCCGCGTGCTGCTGCGCGCGCCGGACGCCGACGAGCTGGCGATGGCCGAGGCGTTCCTGAAGCGCCAGGCGGGCCCGCCGTCGAGCGCCTCGGGCTCGGTGATCGACGCCTGGCGGCGCAAGATCTCCGGCAAGTCCGGCGAGACGTTGTCGCCCTGGGAGCAGCTTGCCCAGGTGCTCCTCTTGACCAACGAGTTCATGTTCGAGGAATGAGGGAGTTGTCGAGCATGTCGCATCATCAGACCCGGCTGGACGACTCGATCATGACGCGCCGCGAGATGCTGTGCCGGTCGGGCATGGGCATGGGCGCCCTGGCTCTGGGCGGCCTGATGGCCGAGGCCGGCCTGCTCGGCCGCGCGGCCATCGCCGGCGAGGGGACGCCCGTGATTCCGGGCGGTTCGCCGTCGATCTCGGTCAATCCGCTCCTGCCCAGGATGCCGCCGCTGCCGGCAAAGGCGAAGCGGGTCGTGCACCTGTTCATGAACGGCGGGCCGTCGCACGTGGATACGTTCGACCCCAAGCCGACGCTGACCCGCTTCCACGGCAAGCCCGTGCCCACGAATCTGCCCACCGAGCGCAAGACCGGCGCCGCGTTCCGCTCGCCGTTCACGTTCCGCAAGTACGGCCAGAGCGGTATCGAGGTCTCCGACCTGTTCAGGCACACCGCGGAGTCGATCGACGACATCTGTGTGATCCGCTCGATGCACGCCGATGTCCCCAATCACGAGCCGTCGCTGATGCTGATGAACTGCGGCGAGGCGCGGCAGGCCCGCCCCTGTTTTGGCTCCTGGCTGATGTACGGGCTCGGCACCGAGAACCAGAACCTGCCCGGCTTCATCGTGATGTGCCCCGGCGGCTACCCGATCGCCGAGTCGCAGAACTGGCAGTCGGCCTTTTTGCCCGGCATCTTTCAGGGCACGTACATCGACAGCCGGCACAGCGACATCGAGAAACTGATTGCGCACATCCGCAACCGCTCGGTCGGGCCGAGGGCCCAGCGCGCCCAGCTCGACCTCCTCGCCGAACTGAATCGCCGGCACCTCGACGGGCGCAAGGGCGAGGCCGACCTCGAGGCCCGAATCCAGTCGTTCGAGCTGGCCTATCGGATGCAGTCCGACGCGGCGGATGCCTTTGATATCACCCGCGAGCCCGAGTCGATCCGCGAGATGTACGGGCCCGGCGTGCACGCCCGCCAGCTCCTGGTGACCCGCCGGCTCCTCGAGCGCGGGGTCCGCTTCGTCCAGCTCTGGCACGGCGATGGCCAGCCGTGGGATAACCACGACGACCTCGAGACCGGCCACCGCGCCCTGGCCAACCAGTGCGACCGGGGGATTGGCGCCTTTCTGAAGGACCTCAAGCAGCGCGGGATGCTCGAGGATACCCTGGTGATCTGGGGCGGCGAGTTCGGCCGGACGCCGACCGTCGAGCTGCCGACGCCCGGTTCGAACGCCGGCAAGATGAACGGCCGCGACCACAACCACTACGGCTTCACGACGTGGCTGGCCGGCGGCGGCGTCAAGGGCGGGTACGTCCACGGCGCCACCGACGAGATCGGCTTCCAGGCCGTCGAGAAGAAGGTCCACGTGCACGACCTGCACGCGACGGTCCTCCGGCTGCTGGGCTTCGATCACGAGCAGTTCACCTACCGCTACGCCGGCCGCGATTTCCGCCTCACCGATGTTCACGGCAAGGTGGTTCACGACATCATCGCCTGAGCTGAGAATCTGGGGAGAAATCGATTCCGAAGAACGAATCGCGGAGAGCGAATTGAATCGATGCGAGCGAGCGCGAGCGCGCGCCCGGCGTGGTCCTCGGCTCCTTCGCTCTCGGCTCTTCTCTCCTTGCAGGGTTTCCCTTCTTAATCTGAGGCCCGGCGAGCCGAGGGCGGACCATGAACGAGCGGCCGGACGCATCCGTCGGACTCTCACGTCCGCTCCAGGGTCTTCGGCCGCGGCATGCCCGGCATCGCCGGGGCCTGGTCGAAGAACGTATCGCGGTCCCGCGTGATCGCCTGCGGGATGAGCTGGTCGCTCTGGGTCTCGACGCGCGGGTGCTTCTTGATCCCGGTGCCGATCGCCATGACCTCGACGAGGCCCGCGCCCAGCTCGTTGATGAACAGCTTCACGCCGATGACCGCGTCGACGCCCCGCTCGGACGCCTCGCGGCGGATGTGGTCCAGGCAGTTCTCCCGCGCGTCATAGACCATCCGGGTGACCTCGCTGACCTCGCCGCGGGCGAACGAGCGGAAGAACGCCGTGAAGCCGCCAGCGAGGCCCAGCGCATACACGCTCGTCCCCAGCAACAGCCGATGCGGCGCGTATCCGAGCTGCGTCAGGTTCCACAGCTCCTCGCCGGTCAGCTCCGAGGTATACGGCACCTTGGGCTGACCCAGCGCCGGGTTGTACGAGCCGGTGCCGACCATCAGCATCTCGCGCACCCCCGGCCCGAAGGGAATGATCCGCGTGGTGATGTCCACGACGGCGTTGCACCCGCGCTCGGCGGCCTCGGCCTCGAGCCGCTGGAGGGCCAGGTGGCGGGTGTGGTTGTACATGTCCGAGAACTCCTTGACCTCGCCGCGGCGAGCCAGGACCTTCAGCCCGCCGGAGATCCCCCGCGCGATCCCCAGGGCATACGCCACGTTGCCGATGACGAAGTGCCGGGGCTGGTAGCCGGAGTCGATCTGGCAGAACAGGTCCTGGCCCGAGCAGGCCGTCGAGAAGAACGGCCCGGCCTGCGAGGATGTCCGCACCGACGACCCGACGGCGAGGAACTCCATGAGGTTGCCGAGCTTCCTCAGCTCGGACGCGACGCCGGTGAGGCCGCTGTCACCCTCGTCCTGCGCTTCCTTCTCCAGCCGGCTGATGGCGGCATGCCGGCCGTCGACGATCAGCTCGGTGATGCTGCGGATCTCGCCGCCGGACATCATCTTCAGCCCGCTGGTGAACCCGCGGACCAGGCCGAGCGAGTGGACGCTGTTGCCCACCACGATATTGCCGGGGTCGAAACCCTTCTGCGCCAGGCAGTAGATCTCGTTGCCGGAGAGACCGGTCATCAGCATCGCCGTCGACTCCCGCTGTCATCGAGGGTGTGGCCGGGCGTCGGTTCCGGGGCCGTCCCCGGATGGGTCCGCAGCATGGACCCGACGCGGCGCGGCGCGCGGGCCCTATCATGGCCGGTCAGGCATCCCCTGGGAAGGGATTCGGTCCTCACCCCGGTTTATTCCGACCGGACGCGGCGATCGTTTGCGTCGTGCCGGCATCGGACCGGTCGCGGGATCGACCCTCCCGGATGGCGATGGCTCCGGAGATTGACGCCGGGCGGGTTGTTGGCGCGACGCGACCGGCCACTTACCATGACGGTTGGCCGCGAAGGGATGGACTGCGGGCCCGGCCGGCCGCGACAGGGCGGCCCTGGACCCGCGACCATTGACCTGGCCGACGCGTCTTGCCCTCGCCGAGCCGCTCCCGCCGACCCTGGTTCCAGCATGAGGACCGCACCCGTGCGACGATCTCCGATTGATCCGAACGGTCCGCGTCGCGATGCCCCGCCACCCCGTCACATCCGCCGACGACCAGCCCGCCGACTCGCCGGCCTGCTTGCGCTTCTGGCGGCGATGGCGGCCCCGGCGGCTCTGCACGCCCAGGAGGAGCCAGTCGCGTCGGGCCTCGCCCCCGGTGCCACCCCGCTGGCGAAGTACTTCGCAAAGGACGGCCTGATCGTCTACCTGGAATTCTCCGGTCTCGACGAGCACTCCGCCGCCTGGACGAACACCGCGGCCTCCAAGATCCTGACCGACACCCCCATGGGCGACATGCTCGAGTCGGTCGCCTCCCAGCTTTTTGACAAGGCGCTCAGCTACTCCTCCAATCGCTCGACCAATGGTCAGCAGATCGTGGCCCAGATCAAGCACGCCGTGCATCACGGGTTTGCTTTCGGCCTGCATCTTCTGCCCTTCACCACACCGGCCCAGCGAGGCGAATCCCTGCGGTTCACGGTTGTCGTTCGCGGCGCCACGGCCAAGGAAGCGCGTTCGACCTGGGCTTCCTTTATCAGGTTCATCAACGGAACGGCCAAGCCGCAGCTCGACTCCCGGCAGGGGCGCACGGTCGTCGTGCTTCCGACCCTCATGCCCGACGGTTCCGAGGTGAAGGGTGCCGGACGATGCTGGTGGGCGGAGGGAGAAGACCTGGTCTTCGCTTTTCCGCATCCCACGGCGACCGACAAGATCATGGCCGCGCTCGACGGCAAGACGCCCAGCGCCGTGGACCACCCGCTCGTGAAGGAACTAACGGAACATCGGGGGAGCTTCGATCCTGTGGGGATCTTTTTCACCGATTTCGAGCACGCGCCCAAGCATTTCAACGCGGTTTTCCCGCAACTGGCACTCGCCGGTCCCCTGGGGATCAAGCGAGTCGCGATGCGATACGGCTTCGATGGCGATGCCCTCCTGACCGAGCTGCGCCTCGTTGTCCCGAAGCCGCGGAACACGGTGCTCGCCCTTCTGGACCAGCCGACGTTCAACAGCAAGTCGCTGATTCCAATGCCCGAGGGGGTCGAGTCGTTCTACGAGGTGTCGGCCAACCCGGCCTCACTGGTCGATGGTCTCGGCAAGCTTGGCCCGGTGGGGTTGCAGGTCGCCGACGCGGTGGAAGAGCTGAGCAGCGCGGTCGAGGCCGTGGCGAAGCAGGACTTCAAGAAGGACTTCCTGGGACATGTTGGACCGCGGATCGCCGTCTTCCTCTCGCGGGATGAATCGGCCAAGGTCGAGGTCGAGCCGGCAGACTCCGAATCGGCCAAGTCGTCGCCGCTGGCGATATTCGGGTCCACCGATCCGAAGCGCGTCACCCTCGTCGCGGAGGTTTCCGATCCCAAGAAGTTCGCCCGGACGCTCGAAGGGGTGGTCAACGCCATCAACCACAAGCTGATCGAGCGCACCAACGAGCTTCTCGAGAAGGAGGATGCGGAGAAGGAGAA